>JAWODZ010000112.1:0-16048 GCA_046483025.1 bacterium | reverse complement strand
CGCGAGGCCAGGACCTGGCTGCCGGCCTCCCGTCGCAGCACGTGGGCCAGCGCCCGCATCGCCTCGGTGCCCGTGGGATGGCCGTACCGCTCGTTCAACGCCCGCATGCCGCGGATGTCGGCCAGCAGGATGGTGAAGGGACGTTCGTCGGCGCGCAGACGGGCCAGCTCGGCGTAGAAGGCGCGGACGTTGAGCAGCCCCGTCACGGGATCCTCGACCACCGCACGGTGATCTGATGCTATGAATCTAAAATTAGACAATAATTCTATAGATGGAGTTATTACATCTCCTCCTTATTCATTCGCTATTGATTATGCAAAAAATGATGAATCTCAATTAAAATATTTTGGATATAATGTTGAGGATCTAAAGTCAAGAATGATAGGATTACATGGAAAAAATAAAAAAGAAAGACTTCAAAATTATTTTCAAGATATGGAAATAGTATGTTCAGAAATACAAAGAGTTTTAAAAAAGGGGAAATACTTCATAATGATTATTGGTTCGAATACAAACCAAACAGGTGGTATTAGACTTGAAAGTACAATAATAAAAAATTGTGAAAAAGTAGGCCTTACATTAGTGAAAAGTATATTAAAACCAATCAAAGGAATTCGTAATACTATGAAAGATGAATATGTTTTAATATTTAGAAAAAATTAGTCAAGGAAACTACATGAAATCAATAGAAGTAAAATATCACAATGTAATCAAAAATAATACCTTTTATTATTTTGATGAAAAATTTGAAGAAAATTATGAAAAACATATTTTCTCAGTAAAAGAATCAATAATCCATTTAAAAAATGAAGTTAAAAATTATGGATGTAAGAAAGAAGTCTTTGAGAAATTTCTAAAGAATAAAAAAGAATTGGGATTAAAAGCCTTACTTGCTATTACTGGTTTTTCAAATGAAAGCCTTAAAAGACTAATAACAGTAATTCGAATTATTGATAATAAAAAAGTTGAAGAATTTACTTATAAAAACAAATGGATTAACCAAACAGGAAAAATTATTCTTGGAAATAATGAAATCTCAGAATGGAGTACTTCTAAAATTGAAAATTTAGTAAGAAATAATGAATATTTTAGAAAAGCATTAGTTAATATTTTTTATGATGGATCATCATTAGATTATTTTCAGAAATCACTACCACCTTTTGAGTTTCAAAAATTTAGTCTCGAAAAACTTAATTTTGATATAAATGCCATCATTGATACTCTTGCAAGGTATAAAGAAAAGGGATCACGAGCGGCTAAATGTAAAAATAATCCAGAAACATTAATAGAGACAATTCTTAATAAAAATAATATTTCTTTTTTAAAAGGGGATTTAGGTGAATTAATTAAAAATGCACCTGACAAAAAAAGAACTATGGATTTTATAATTCCTGATATACAAAATCCCAAAATAATAATTGAAAGTTCATACCTCGTCACAACTTCTTCAGGTCAAGGGGACAAATCCAAAACTGAAATCTCAATTGACACATTGATTAAATCACATTATCCAGAAACAAAATTTATTGGTTTTGTTGATGGGATCGGTTGGTATGTCAGAAAAAAGGATTTAAAAAGAATGGTTGGAGCTTATGAAGATGTGTTTACTTTTCATAAGAATGAACTTGAAAGATTTGAAGAATTCATTAAAGAGATATTTTAAATTATGAGTAAAATTGATTTTCAAATAATTGGAATTGGAAAGCTTATAAAAGAAAATAATTTAAAAGTACCAATTTATCAAAGACCTTTTTCTTGGGAAGAAAAACAAGTTGAAGAGCTTATAAATGATATAAAAGAAGCTATTAATGAAGATGAATATTTTTTAGGGACTATTGTTTTAACAAAAATAAAAGGAGAAAATAGATTAGAAATTGTTGATGGCCAGCAACGAATTAGCTGAATTTGCTATTAATGCTTGGAGTTTAAAACTTGACTAAAATTAATAAGAAATATATAAATAAAATCATTCAAGGAAATTGTCTAGAACTCTTCAAAAAAATTAAAGATAATAGTATTGATGTTACATTTGCTGATCCACCATTCAATCTTCAAAAAAAATATAATAGCTATAAAGACAGCCTTGAATTTAAAGAATATCTTAATTGGTGTGAAAAATGGATTAATGAAATGGTTAGAGTCACTAAGCCAACCGGTTCAATATTTGTTCATAATATTCCTCGTTGGTTAACATACTTTGCAAATTTTTTAAATAAAATAGTTAATTTCAAACATTGGATTTCATGGGATGCACCTACTGCACCTATGGGTAAATCATTACAACCCGCACATTATGGAATACTATTTTATGCAAAAAATTCAAACAAGAATAAATACTACGAAATTAGGTACCCTCATAAAAGATGCAGAAAATGTGCTCATCTTTTAAAAGACTATGGAGGTAAAAAAGGTACTTTACATCCCTTTGGCCCCCTAGTTTCTGATGTTTGGACTGATATCCATAGAATTAGACATAATAAATATAGAGATAATCATCCTTGTCAACTACCTATACACTTGTTAGAACGTATAATTTTAATGTCATCTGATGAAAATGATATAATCCTTGATCCTTTTATTGGAACAGGTACAACAGCAGTTGCTGCAAAAAGACTTGGTAGAAATTACATTGGTTTTGATATAGATGAAAATTATGTTAACATTACTAAAAATAAACTTACTCAAGAAAAATCTAATTCAAAAATTGGTAATGTTTGGGTTAGTTTTTATTTAAAGGAAGTGGTAACTATACGAGATAAAGATTGGGAAGAATTATATACATATTATACAGTACCTAAAGATATTAAAAAAATTGATTATATTAAAATCAAATATGGAAAAAATTTCAATATAATAAATAAGTCTTTCAATAAGAAAAAATTACCTTTATTTAGTAACACTTCATCAAATAATAAATAAATTATTTTCTACTCCATTTTCCTGTACATCATTGCTAAATCCGATTGCCCTGGATATTCATCCTGGGCATAAAATGGGAAGGGATATGTATCCCGATGGGTGAATTGGGGGGCTAAGATACTGACTAATGAATTTTATTACACTGCTTACTAAGAGTGAAAAAAATGCAAAAATACAAAAGCAAGAAACTGGTTTAATGGTACAGATGAGGTAATTTCAATTGACGTGAAAAATTTATGAATTTGAAATAGAAACGATTTTTATGGAGAGCTAATATTCGGGGTGAAGAGAGTAGAATTTTCCCTACCCAACCCAGCGGGATGGATATCCCTCCCCCCAAAGAGGCCCACGATGAATATTGAGAGCCATCAGTGTTGATAGTTATGATACTTTTTGAAAGACGGTCAAAAAAAGTCAAATTGTTCTGGCTGCCAATCGTTAGTATCTTTGCAGTGGGTGTTTCACTGGGATTCCCATTATATCTTTATCTGAGAGAAATATCAAAGTAAATATAAACAGAATGAAGATATAATTTTAAATAAATTAAAGTGGCATAAACTGAGGGAACCGAGTATCAGAAATATAATGGCACGATTTTATTAGTGTAATTAAAAAAGAAAAAAAACCGCAGAGGCTGAAAACCTCTGCGGTAATTAAAAATCATTTTTACGGAAGATAGAACAGGAAGAAAAGATGTTCCTGCTTGAATTTAAAAAAATTAACGCATGTCAAACAGATCCTCACTGAATTTCATACGGAATACCAGATAAAAATTGGAAAAATCATATTCACTGATAGAAAAATCCTTATCTTTGAGTTTTTTGAAAAGGTAACCCAGACCAACCTGCATATTCTTCCTGAATACATACCCCACCTCACTGGCAAAACCAGTCTTGGTCTGATTCACAGGCGTCATATAAACCATTCTGAAGTCACAGGCAGCAGACCAGCGCCTGCTTATGTCATACTCAGTTCGGAGTGCATACAAAGATGTTACAGTACTGTTCTTATAGATATCATATTCTTCATCTAGCAGTTTTCGCAAAGCAAAACGGCCTGAGAAGCTCAACCGGAGAGAAGGCTGCCAAAAGGCATGCAGGGAAGCAATAATGCGATCCAGACGGGTTTTGGGAGTAACGTGGGTATTCTTATCTCTGATAAACTGGATCTTGGCCACAGTATTGAAAACATCCTGCAGCTCGGGACGGTAGGCAAATCCCATCTGATAATTGCCGCGAATCCAGACTTCATTTTTGATATCTAAATATTTTGCATGAGTATGTTCAATTCGAGTAATATTACTCAATCCATTCAGAATTTTAAATTCCGTCCCGAATACAACAACCTGGTTCCGAACAGTTTTGTCCTGCCGGATTTCATATTTCCCTGAAGATTTCCAGGGTTTGTCCGGCAAGTATTCAAATCCCACAGATACGGCAGTGTGATCAGGTGTGGGAACCTGCAGAGAATCCATAGTAGCTGTACTTTCCAGAGCAAAATTCAGTGTAAAATCTTTTCTGACTTTCCATTTGTTATGAAGCCCGATCGTAGCGCGGTTTAAATCTTCACCAGCCGCTCCTCCGATCTCATAACTGCCTGTTATCCGGGTACCATCACTGATTTTAGATTCCAGCCCCATAATGGTCTGTGTTTTTCGTTCACCTTTTTGGAGGAAGCGCTGTTTAAGATGTAACCGGATCTTTTTGGAAATGTCATAACCTACACCAAATGACGAAGCTGTAGGCAGAGAATTCTCATCCTTGGCAAGATTCTGTTCATGCTCAACAACAGTGGTTAGCTTATCTGTCCACTTGTGAGATAACTGCGCATGGATCATCTTAGAATTGTATTGACGCTTACCAACGCCCGGGGAATCCTGTGTGCCGACTCGCTCCCTATCAGCGTATTTGTATCCCAGCTTCAAGGAAGTTTTTTCAGATACTGCATATTCATACGCTGCGTTTGCAACCTGAACATGATTTTCGTCTACAGCGGAAGTCTTATTGTACTGCCGATACCATTCTGATTGCATCAATCCCCATTTACCCAGATTGACTTTCCCGGTAACACCATATTTTTCAGAGCCTAATTCAAACTGAGTGCCTGTCTGAGAGGCATTTACGAAATCACTGGCCATTTTTCGATAATAACCCTCTACATTTACTGCACTATAAGGGGTGAATCTGAGTTCAGTTTTATACGCATTTCCGATTTTTTTAGAATGTAATAAATCCGGCGCCCTGGATTCAGCATATTCTCCCTTGAATGTCAACCAAGAAAAGAAGGGAAAATCAGCATCGATACCATAAAGCAGGTAATTGGAAGGCTTTTTTTCTTCCATAATCAAGGTCGTTCCCAACCGGAGCTTATCAAACCAGATGCCTTCATAACGCAAACCCCCGATAATTGACCTGTCATTATTGGTTCTGTATTCATAGGCAGCTACAATATAAACCGGATTTCCGCTGGGATCCACACTGGGGACCGGCTGCTTGAACATCAGGGTTCCGTCTACATAGTTGATGTTGTAATCCTGAAATCGGGCCTTTTCTTCTGATTTGATAACTGTTTCAGGGTGATATTTATCCCTGACTTCAATGCGAATTTTATCAGTATAAGTGGTAATTTGACTGCCGCTCAAAAAGTAGTATCCGGAAATACCTTCACCTCGAATTTCATCCAGCTGCATCTTGCGGTTATTAAGGGTTGCAAATCCTGTGAACCGGTTTTCACCAGCTTCAATCTGTGCCTGAACACCATTGAAGGAACGATCATAAGCAGTAAATTCTGTGTTGCGCAGATTGGTGTTAAAATCTCCTATGACAACATGAGAGCCGTTGTGTTCAATCTTACCATAGAACTTGGATTCGGTTTGTGCATCATACTTCAAACTGCTGGCATCACCATACAGAGCATACTGTTGATCAGGATCCAAATCCCGAAACAATTGGTTGTCTCTTGAACGGCGACTGTCGTAAGAAGCAGTAACCCGATACTTATTCAAAATACTTCCTTTGGCATAGAACGCGAGGCGACCGCTGACTGGAGTAGATTTAATTTCCGATTCCTGATTACTGATATCTGCCAATGTAAACTTGGGATCATGCATAGTGGAATCACTGGTATGCACAACAGAAGCAGAAGCATCCACAGAACCAACAATCATCAGGGGGGGTAGTGGTGTAGTTAAATGCACTGGAATTCTGAAAACTTTTCCTGCAATATCAACACTTATCTCTGATTTGCCTACTTTATCTCCGGCTTTAAGAGTAAATTTTAATATTCCCCCGGATACTTGAAGTTGACTTCCGGAACCAAGTGTATCCAAATCTGTTTCCAGGATAGAACCGTTTTGAACAGTTACAGTTGCTGTTTTTATCTGTTCCAATGTATACCCCCATCCATCCTGGACTTCGGCATGTATAGTTGTTGTAGATTTTCCATCAGCAGGGAGTTCAAACTTATCTTTACTGATTTTGAGATTCGCTGGCGGTCCCAATATATGCACATGCCTAACAGCTTTGTACATCTTATCACGGGCACCGTGGGCTTCAGCCCGGATTTCAACAGGACCATACGGTACATTGACATTTAAAAAGTCATATATACCGTCAATACGCACCTGACCCGAATCAGCAGGCTGTCCGTTCACATAGAGCCAGGCCGGTGCACCGGGTTTGCCGATAACTGTCACACAGATATGCTGCAATGAGTGCACACTGTTTTCACCCGGAGACTGAATAACCATCTGTGAACGCAGAGGTATTGTGACTGCACTCAGCCCTAAAAGAACTAAGAGAATATGTTGCCTAATACGTTTCATGCGCCCTATCGCTTTGGTCCTTAACCCTGATTATAAAATTTGCTTTAGCCATACCGCCCGGCGAAAGCCGAATAAGCTGTGATGTGGGATCACCCATAAATTCAGGACCCTCTGACAGGTTTTGTGATCCCTCAGGTAATGTTCTCTCATTTAACCGAAGCACATGCTGACCATACTCCACATTCGGAATTGAATATTTTCCATACTCATCTGTTGTCACCCGGGTACCGTCCTCAAGAATCAGTTCTACCCCTTTCAGACCGGGTTCTCCGTTATCATGCTGACCACTATGGTTGAGATCCTGATATACTTTTCCAAATATAAATCCCCGCGTATCCAGTATACCGGCTCGGATGAGCACAGCGGCTGTGGCTATATTGGATTTAATCCAGACACCGTCTCCGACATCACCGGAAGCTGTAACCCGGTTTTCATGTTCACCCATAGTAACTGACAGACTTACTGTCACCCGGTATCTGAGCCGGATCACCTTACCTGGATTCAGTGTATCCTGTAATGTCCACTGCAGGCGTACCTGTTCTCCCATATTATTTGATACAGGATCAGTTATGTTAACAGAATCCAGAACTGAAGATTTTTCCAGATATCTGAAACCTTCAGGCAGAATATCTTCTACCAGGATCAAAGAAAGGGGATCATCACTACTCTTGTTCTCAACAGTTACTGTGTAGGTCAGAATATCACCTACTTCAGACATTTTATGATTAACTGTTTTTTTCACGGACAGGAAGGATTCCACCAGCCGGGTTTCAGCATTGGAGCGAAGATCATCAGCTGTGGAAAGAGTATCATTGTTCATTATAACCAACGCTGTATTATCGATAAGCTGTACACCCGGGCTGAATGTTTCATCTACAATAGCTTTGACCTGAACAGAATCTGTCTTTCCGATATCCCATTCCTTCATAGTGATTGTAAGTTCATTGGTTAAAGGATCGAAAACTGCAACAACACTGCTGAGTTTGTATGTAACCGAGTTGTCAATCCATGTAAGTTCTTCCGGCAGTTTATCATAAATAACCACTGAATCGGTGTTCACTTGGTTATAAAGTCCGACATAAACCGTATACATCAAGGTATCACCAATCGTGGCTACCTGGCGGTCAACCTTTTTATAGGTGTAGAATCCTGGACCGGCAGGTTCTGATACACTCACACAAGAAGCAGTAGCAACTGATACGCCGGACATTTCCCGGTCAGAGAGCCATGCCACATTGGTTATTTTATCACCAGGCCGGATATTCTGTGAAAGAGAAACAGATATTATTACAGTATCACTTTCACCCGGAGCCAGGCACGGCAAAATCCACTCAACAGCTTGAGAGTCAACAGACAGAGTATAGGAATCACTGGCACTGACAAATCTGAGCATTTCAGACAGTGTATCACAAAGCAAGGGTTGAAAAGCCGTTGCAGTACCGACATTAGTGTATATAATGTCATAGGAAAAAATCTCTCCAGGTACTACCTTAGAGGGTCCCTTCTTCTCCAATGTAAACTCAGGGTATGAATTAACTGAGATTTGCCAATGGGAGCTGTCCTGCACACCATCTGATGCTCGCGCCCAAACCTCATTATTAATTACTGTCTCATGTTCTATAGGTGCATGAATTGTTGTATAAACATGCAAAGTGTCGTGAAATCCGGCTTCCATATCCTCAAAACTCCAGGACAGGACGTTCTCTTCCTTTTGCACATTATGGGTAGCATTAATGTAATCCAGATGTTCCGGTAATGTATCCCGGACAACCACATTATGACCGGACCGTATACCAGTATTTTTCAGGATCAAATCATATACTACTGTATCACCAGGTATATAGGTAGTCTGAGGAGCTTCCTTAGTAATTTCCAAACCGATACCATATCCCAGGAAATCCACTGCTGCCCTGGAGGAATCCAGTACGCCCTGAGCCGAATTGAAATACACCCTGTTCATAAGTGATCCATTCTCGGCTTCGGACATTACAATTGCCCGGAATTCCATATTGACCGATCTATTCCTGGTCATGGGCCCGATATTCCATGTCACTGTTTGATTGCTGGTGTCAACAGGAAAGGCAGAGTCAAGGTATTCAACTCCCCTGGGCAGGGGATCCTGTAAGCGTACCTTGGTCAAAAGCATGGACCCTGTATTTTGAAGCCGGAAAGAGTAAGTGAGCGTATCTCCGACATACACCTTCTGCGGAGTCACTGATTTCTCAACAGTTCCTTCCGGCCAGGGTTCCCATGCTGTATATACTGTATTAGAATACAGCCAGGTGCCGCTGCTGGTTGAATAGGATACAACATTGTCAATTGAATCCTGATATGCAGCTTTTATTACCTGACATTTCAACTGCATATAAATGGTTTCTCCCGCGTTGATCTGCGGAAAATACCATTCAATCACCCTGCCTGTTCGAACACCATTGGGTTGTGAGCTTACATATGAAAGCATCTGAGCCAGGGTATCCCGGACGGTTACATTATAGGTGGGTGTGCTGTCCACATTGCGAATGCGGATAGTGTACATAATGGTATCACCAATAGCTGCTTTTTCTCTGTTGACCTCCTTGGTAATCCATAATGTCCCTTCACCGACAATCGTCACCACAGTATCGCTGGGCAGAGACCGGGTCTCACCAGAACCATCATCAAACTGGACAAAGGCAGTATTAGTAATGGCAGTTCCGGCAGGAGTCTGTGCCCGAACAGGAACCGTAGAAATGGCTGTAACCAGTCCCAGTATAAAAAGAATATTTCTGCTAAATTTTCTCATTGTACTCAGATACAATCAACTCCTCAGCTTAATCAATGGTTACCTGAAAAGAACAGGTATAGGAAGCACCGCTTGCCATGGTTCCCAGGCTGAAGGTTGCTGTACTTCCGTCACAGCTGGCATTGTCATCACCGGTTGTGTCGGTTTTTGATGCACCGTCAATCTGCAGACTGCTGCTTACATAGGTTGTATTGGTGGGAATATTGTCTGTTATGACCACTTCTGTGGCGTCCCCGGATCCATTATTGGTGACCTCAACTGTATAGGTAAGAGTAGTTCCCGGAGGCTGATTACCGGTGGGATCAACATATTTTACCAGTCCCAGGTCAGGAGCTGTAACAGTGGTAGTCAACTGTTCAGTGCTGGTTGCATTGGCAGGATCAACCTGTGCTGTAAAGGTAACATCGGTTACATCTGAAGCTCCATCAGCTGTTCCGCCAGGAATGGTTACAACAGCTAAAATGTAAGTAGTGGAACCAGAAGTCACATCACCGGTATTGGTGATAGCTGCGCCGTCAGCAACACCGTCGTTATTTGCATCCAGATAATAGGTCCAGGTCCATCCCTGTCCGCTGGATTCGGAAATATTGTAGTTATCAGTTCCGTTTCCAGTATTGGTAAGCTGAATAGAATATTGTACATCATCACCGGGATCACCTGACAGATCAGGATCTGCAACAGAAGTAGTGAACCCGTAATCCTGACTGACCACCACAGCAGAGGGAGTAGAGATATCAACATCAGGATAGGCAGCACTCTGACTGTCATCATACTTAACAGTGAGAGTATTGTTGATTTCAGTTCCGGCTGGAGTACCGGCTGCTACCCGAACCTGATAAGTAAGAGTGGCTGAACCGCTCACAGCCAGATCGCCTACAACTACCTGCTCTCCTTCTCCGGTACTGGTGGGAGATCCGTTTAAAGTTACATTTCCAACCCATTCAGTATTAGTTGGGACAAGCGGAGTTACCCGGGTATTATAGGCCACATCAGTTCCACCATTATTGTTGTAGGTCAGGGTATAGGTAATGATTTCTTCCGGTGCTTTGGAATAATTATCCGCAGCCAGGGTTCCGGCAATATCAGCAGCAATAACAGTGGAAGTCAATGTTGCCTGATCAGTGACACTGCCGTTATACTGGGAAGTGGCAGTAACTGTAGTTGTGCCAACCTCATCTTTAACACCGCCTGATACACTGACTCTCACCACGATATCATAGGTTGCATCAGCTGCCAGTGCACTGGTTGCTGTTACAGTTGTTTCACCAACATCAATCACACCATTGCCATTCGCGTCATAATATATCTCCTCAGAAAAGGTGCTGGCTCCTGATGACGATGTGTTGGCAGTCAAATCAAAAGTATCATCACCATTTCCAGTATTGGTCACAGTCAGGGCGTAATCGACCTGGTAGTTGCGTTGAATATCCTGGGCTCCGTCCGGAGCAATATCCACACCCGCAACCTGTGTTACAGTTGTTGTTACCTCATTAGAAGTTACTTGCGCCATGTCATTGCCATTGGCGTCTTTGTAATTACCAACAGCCTGGTTGGTAATTACTGTTCCGGCAGGTGTTCCTTCGGCAAAAATCTGTACCGAACATACAATTGCCAGAAGCATTACAGTTAAAAAAGTTGTACGTTTCATTTTAAATCCTCCAGTAAAAATGATTTAATAAATGGTTCTTTGTTTGTGATTTTTTGCTTTTGATTCCTGGATAATGTATCCATTACTAGGGCGGATTGTGATAGGTCAAAATCCACCAATGTTGTACGGATTGCATAATAAAAACCCTCCATTCCTTTTTTAATTAATATTTTTATCTGTTTCTTGATAGACATTATAATTCCTTACTGGATATTATTGTACAACTGCCCGGAAAGACAAAATTTTCTCACTGCCTGCCGGGATTCTCTCATTGACAATCCATTTAATATGAGTGACCTGATCAGGCCGGGCGCGCTGTGCAATTTGTGCGCCTGAATCACTTTCAACCTGAACCATGATTGGCCATTCACTGTATTGTAACCCGTCATTGATAGAAAAGAATATCTGACAATTTTCTCCAAAAGCTGAGTTTGCAACATAAGAAAGGCCCTCCGGAATTGGATCCATAATTTCAGGTTCCACCATAACACCGGTTCCTGTATTCTTAGCATAGATGGTGTATTCAATAGTATCTCCCGGAGAATAGATTACGTCTTTCTCGCCGCTTGCTTCCTCAGCTGTCATATTGACCTTTTGTTCTTCAATAACCAGTTCCAGTTTAGGCTGGCCTTGTGCATAAAGGATTGTTGTGTAGAGTATACATCCTGCCGTTAATAATTGTTTAAGTATTTTCATTGTATCCTCCTAATCAATAGTTACTTGTAATGAAATTATACCGCTGTCGCCTGGTATTAACAGCGTGGAGCGGGTAAATGATACATGTGTAACCGGAGCAGCCTGTGATGTGTCAAAACTGCTGCCGCCGTCATGACTGTATTCAATAGTCATACCAGCACCGCTGGCAGAGTTGGTAACATAGGTTGTATTGGCTGGTATAGCTTCTAAAATAATAATATTTGTGGCATCGTCTGAACCTGCATTGGAATAGGTAATCGTGTAGGTTAGAACCTCACCAGGTTCGGCCGTATTTTTATCCACTGCTTTTGTTAAGGTGAGTTCCGGAAGTGACACTCCCTCTCCCTGAACCTCGAATGTATAAGGATGTTCATCCGGATCATTATTGCTGATGCTGACAGTGGCAGATTTAACACCTGTGGATGAGGGATTAAAACTGATAACAAAGGTTTCGGTTCCTCCTTCAGCGCTGACTGTACTGGAAGCAGGCTGGGTACTGATAGTAAAATCACTGCTCCCGCTTATATCTACAAGCGGGGTCCCGGTAAGGGAAAGATCTGCATTCCCCTCATTGCGAATGGTAAAGGTATGGGTCACAGCACCTGAGGACAAATTGACCTGGCTCCAATCCGTATCGTCAGTGGTGCTCGGTGTGTTGTCACCGTCTGTGATTTCAACTCCATTACCCAGAATATCCATTTCCGGTTCAGTCACACCTTCAGCCTGTACTGTGAAGGTATAAGGGTTTTCATCCACATCATTATTGTCAATAGAAATGGTTGCAGTCTGAACACCAATGGATGCAGGATTAAAGCTTACTACAAAGGTTACAGTATTGCCGCTGCTGATAGTGGATGCAGAAGGCTGTGTACTGACTGAAAAATCAGTGCCTCCGCTGATAGCCACTATTGGCGATCCGGTTAAAAGCAGATCTGCATAACCGGAATTTTCAATAGTATACGTATGGCTCACAGTTCCTTCTGCGATATTAACCGTGCCGAAATTAGTACTATCCGCAGTGGAAGGAGTCACATCACCATCTGCGATGGAAACTCCGTTGCCCAGTACATCCATTTCAGGACCGCTGGTTCCAGTGCCCTGAATGCTGAAATTATAGGGATTCTCATCCGAATCACTGTTGGCAATGGAAATATTCGCTTCCCGCAGTCCAGTAGTACTGGGATCAAAGGTGATCTGAAATGTTACAGTGCCGCCCGAGCTGATGGTGCTCGATGCCGGTTGCTGGCTCACACTGAAATCACTGGCATGAGCGCCAGAGAGCTGCACAATGGGTGTCCCGGTCAGTTTTAGATCCGAGGTGCCCTGATTTTCAATAGTGAAGGTGTGAGTCACACTTCCGGTATTGATATCTGCGGTTCCGAATTCCGTATCATCTGCAGCATCTGGTGAAGTATCTCCATCTGAAATAGATACACTATTACCCTGCACGTCTATTTCCGGAGCCAGACCTGTACCCTGAATGGCAAAATCATAGGGATTTTCATCCTGGTCATTATTGGTGATGCTGATCGTAGCTGTACGTATTCCGGCTGAGTCCGGATCAAACCGCACTGTAAATGTTGTGGAATTCCCGCTTGAGACCGGACTGAGTGGAGCACTTATAATTGTAAATTCTGAAGCATGGGATCCGGTAATGGAAACCGATACCGAGAGATCCACACTTCCTGTGTTCTGAATAGTAAAGGTATGATCCACTGCGCCCGATGCAACTGTGGCAGATCCAAAATCCGTATCATCTGTAGCCGACGGTGTGGTATCACCATCCACAATATTCGTACTGTTGCCCTGCACATTGATTTCAGGAAAAACCGTTTGAACCAGGCCAGCATCATAGGTGGGATTGAAAATATTGGCTGTCAGATCAAATTTTGAGGTTTTACTTTGATTGGTACTGGGATCACTGTCAATTGTATCATCACCTCCTGCGTCCTGGGTGGTAATCGCATAACCGCCTGGCAAGTTACTGAATTCGAGTTGGTAACGTGTTGCAGTGATACCGATGAACTCATAATGGCCGTTGGCATCTGTAGTTGTGGTTGCAACTACATTGCCGTTATTGTTTAATAAATCCACAGTCACATTGGCCACACCAGGTTCGCCCGAGTCCTGAATGCCATCCCCGTCCTGATCATTCCATACAAAATCACCAACGCCGGTGGTAATGCAGGCGGCATCCCGGGTGTTGTCTGTTTCATACGCATTGATAATAAAACTACTGGTTTGTCCTGTGGATGGATCCGGATCGCTGTCCGCTGAATCATCCCCGCCCTGATTATGTGCACCCAGTGAGTAATCAGCGGGCAGATCGGTAAAGGTCAGATAGTACTGTTCAGGATCAATGCCGGAAAAACTGTAAGAACCGTCAGATGCGCTGGTGGTGGATGCAACCTGTGTTCCTCCACGTCGGTACAGTGTGATGGTTACATTTTCCAGGCCGGGTTCACCCGTGTCCTGTATTCCGTTATTGTTATAGTCCTGCCATACAAAATTACCGGCAGATCCGTTGTCCGGCATCGGAGATGAGGCCGAATGACAGGAGGCACCGTCACTGTTGCTCAATCCGCCTGAACCTGTGCCTGCGTAAAAGCTCAATCCGGTGCTGACATCGATTTTATAGAACCGGTGACTGCTCTGGTTTACAACATAGAGATATCCGTCACCAGCGGACCAAGCCGCGCTCCAGATACTGCCGTTCAGACCGCTCTCATCAGCCAAGGTACCTGTAACAGCACTGCCGGACACTGAATTGCCTGAAGGATTGAACTGATAGAGAGTGGTGCCATTCACACCGTAGAAACTTCCGGAAATAAAGGCCATGTCCTGAGCAGGAAAAGACCCGCTTAACCCGGAAGTGGAAATTGTATTGGCACTGACATCATACTTTGCAACTTGATTACCCCCTGTACTAATGAAATAATAATTCCCGCTGTTGTCGCAGTCCCCGGCATTGGATGCAAAAGGATTGGTAATAGAGAGCACAGTGACCACACCGGAAGCATCAATGCGGATGAGACTGCTGCCCGAATTGGCATACATCATACCGTCTTCCTGATTGTATCCCACTGCATTGATTGCATATCCGGCTGATCCGAATGTGCTATAGGTAAAGGGATTGGACCCTGTGTTTACATAGGCAAATGTGCCGCTGCCGTAAAAATGATAAAATCTGGAAAAGCAGGTGAAAGGTGTACCGTCACTGACTCCGGTTCCCTCAATAGCAAACGTGTAAGGATCTTCATCCAGATCATTATTGGCAATGGACACCGTAGCAGTCCGGCTGCCCAAAGCCGAGGGATCGAATGTAATAACAAATGAGGTGTTATTGCCTGATGTAACTGGTGTTGTGGGCTGCCGGGTGACAGTAAAATCAGAGGCATGGTCTCCGCTGATACTGACCAGGGGAGAACCTGAAAGTATCAGATCTGCAGATCCGTAATTCTCAATGATAAACGTATGCACCTGAGTAACACCAGTGGTGGCTACATCTCCAAAATAGGTTTCATCAGTGGAATTGGGGGTATTGTCTCCGTCTGCAATGGAAATGTCATTGCCGGTCACATCCATCTCAGGCAGGAGCGCACCTGTACCCTGAATGGCAAAATTATACGGATGTTCATTGGAATCGTTGTTATCAATGCTGATGGTAGCAGTTCGAAGACCAAGGTCTGAAGGATCAAACCGAACCGTAAAGGTCACATAATTGCCGGAACTTACAGGGGAAGTTGGCTGCTGGGTTACTGTAAAATCAGAGGCATGTGTACCACCAATACTCACTATCGGCGAACCGGTAAGGGTTAAATCCGTGTTACCAATATTCTGAATGGTAAAAATATGATCTCTGGTTCCGGTATTCAGATCTATGGTGGCGAAATCCGTGTCATCCGATGTAGACGGAGAAACATCTCCGTCTGCAATGGTCACACTGTTTCCCACCACATTGATCTCCGGTTCCATAAGCTGAACCACAGTAAAATCATCATAATCGTAATACTGGCCATCTTTAGGACTCTCTACAGCAATAGTATACAGCCCTGAAGCTGCAGAATAATCAATTGTCCAGGTAGCTGTGGATGCCACATTACCGCTTCCGTCTGAACTGACGGTTCCGGACCACATGACAGAGCCGCTGGAATTTTTGATACGCACATTCAAGGTAGTG
>JAWODZ010000010.1:0-28861 GCA_046483025.1 bacterium | reverse complement strand
ATTTATTCCGGTCTGGATACTTAATACAGCTGGCAGTTCGATTTCCAGTTTCTCTAACAGACCACCTTCCAGTTCACGGAAGGCATGGACTTTTTTATCCTTTATTTCCTTTTTGGTTACCATATTGGCATGAGGAATTCCTAATATTTCTGCCAGTGCAGGTCCTACCTGGGAATACCAGTCATCTGTGGCAATACAGCCGGTCAAAATCAGATCATACTCCATGTCCTTTATGGCTGATGCCAGAATCCTGGCCGTAGCTTCTCCATCCGATTCAGCAAAAGCAGGATCATCCAGTCGTACCGCTTTATCCGCTCCTTTGGCCAGTCCCATTTTGATGGTTTCTTCTGCTTCCGGAGAACCCATGGTTACCAGAGTCACCGTACCTCCCAATTCTTCCTTGATTAACAAAGCCTCTTCCAAAGCATAATTATCAGCTTCATTAATATTGAAGGCAAGTCCCTCTGTAATGATATCCTTACCACTCGAATCAATCTTAACCTCCGACTCGGCAGTATCAGGGACTCTTTTGATACAAACAACAATTTCCATAAAAAGTACTCCTTTTGTTTGGTTTATTCATTATATCTATTTATTTGCAAATTAAGAATTCATAACTTCTTTAATGTTAATATAATCCCTTTAAGCTGCAAGTTCTTCAATAAATTCACTCCTTTTGCTCCATTGAATAGATTTAATACGATATTGTTGTTAAGTACATTTAGAAAGTTTTATTTTTCCTTTTCTATTAACATCAATTAAAAAGTTTTCACTTCCATCTATTGAAATAATAGGTATAGTTAAGCAATCACCGATATCTGGAAAATTATATTGTTCATCCGTTGGTTTCTTCTTTTCTGGAGAAATTAAATTATCTGCTTCAGTTTGAGTTATCATTACTTTTTAAACCTACTTTTTATTAATTATTTAAATTCCAATCAAATATTAAAATAATTATATCACATCCGCCACCAGCTCCGCAATATCTTTAACCACGATTTTCCCTTCATTGCCGGTTGTTTTGACTGCATCCTCCAGAGTCAAAAGACAGAAAGGACATGCTGTTATCAGTACTTCAGCTCCAATGCTGACTGCATCTTTTACTCGGACCTCAGCCAGGCGTTCTTCAGTACTCTCTGATTCCATCCACATCCGTCCGCCTCCGCCTTCACAACAGATACTCCTCTCCCGGCAGCGATCCATTTCCAGATACTCAATTCCGGGTATGGATTGAATTACCTGCCTGGGCTCTTCAAATATCTTATTCCTTTTCCCTAAAAAACAGGGGTCATGATAGGTGACTTTTTTGTTCAATTCCTTATCTATTTTCAACTTATCTTCTTTAATTAATGAACTGAGAAATTGAGTATAATGAAATACTTCTATACCAAGATCAGGATATTCATTAATAAAAGCATGAAAGCAATGAGGAGAAGTTGTTATCATATGAGCAAAACTATATTTTGAGAACAACTTTACATTATTCTCCTGAGCCATTTCAAAAAGGCCCTTCTCCCCAATCTCACCCATTTCATTAGCACAGCAACTCTCTGCATTACCTAAAATACCAAAATCAACTCCTGAATTGCTTAAAATTTGTACCAGACTTTTCGGAATATTCTGCACTCTTTCATCATACGCAGCTGTACAACAAACAAAATAAAGAATGTCTGTTTCATCACCTTCATTCAGAATCCTGATATCCAAACCCTCAGCCCACTCTGATCTCTTATCCCTGGCTCTTCCCCAGGGATTACCTTGTATGAAAGTACTTTCCAAAGCATCTCGGATTGAGGGTTTTACCCGACCGCTCTCCACAATATTTGAACGGAGAAAATTAATCACATCTATCGGACGTATTTTTTTAGGGCAGCGTTCAGAACAGGTATTACATGAGGTGCATTCCCAGATATCTGTGCGCTTGGCCGGTAAAAAACGGACATCCAGCAGTGCATCATATATTATTCTCCTCGGATTCAAATCCGTACGGATGGAAACCGGACATCCTCCGCTGCATTTTCCACACTGTATACACTCGTAAAGTTTTAATTCCTTACACAGTACAGCTCCTTGAACAGCCATAGTACTCCTTATTATGAAATTACACTTCGCTATTGTTTAGGATAACATTCCTATCATTTATTTCAAAAGGTTTCTGGCAATAACAATCTTCTGAACTTCCGAAGTACCTTCATATATTTCCATGACTTTTGCATCCCGATAAAACCGTTCTACCGGATAATCCTTGGTGTATCCGTAACCGCCATAAACCTGAATAGCCTCTCTCACCGTGTACATACAAGCTTCTGACGCCATATATTTTGCCATAGCCGCTTCTCTGGAATAACGTTCAGCCCCACCATCTTTTCTTGCAGCTGCCCAGTATACTAAAAGTCTGGCTGCATTGATTCTGCTGTCCATTTCTGCCAGTTTGTCCTGGATCATGCCAAATTCACAAATTGGTTTACCGAACTGAACCCGTTCCTTTGAATACTGAGTAGCAGCTTCCAGGGCTCCCTGGGCAATTCCTACTGCCTGGGCACCGATATCAATACGGCTGGTATCAATGGTATGCAGAGCAATCTTAAACCCCTGTCCTTCTTCTCCGAGTAAATTTTCTTTAGGTACTTTACAATCATCAAACATAAGTTCACAATTACCTGTTGCCCGCAGTCCCAGCAGATTTTCATGTTCTCCTACACTAAAGCCGGGTGATTCTCTTTCTACTATAAATGCACTGATACCTTTATGACCTTTTTCCGGATCTGTTTTTGCAAATACAATATATATACCTGCTTCCTGGCCATTGGTGATAAAACGTTTTGATCCATTAATAATATAATGATCGCCATCTAATTTTGCAGTAGTTTCCATGCCAGCCGGATCCGAACCTGCATTAGGTTCAGTAAGGCCAAAAGCTCCTATTTTCTTACCCTGTGATAAAAGGGGAAGATACTTTTTTTTCTGATCCTCGTTACCGAATTTCAGTATGGGATAGGCTGTCAGGGTATTATTTACTGCTATAATAACACCTGTAGAAGCACATGCTTTAGAAATTTCTTCAACGGCAATAGCCAAACTTACAAAATCCATTCCTCCGCCGCCATATTTTTCAGGTACAATCATTCCCAACAGACCCAATTCTGCCATTTTTTTGAGACTTTCCCAGGGGAATTCTCTGCTCTTATCAATTTCCACTGCTTTTTCTTCCAGTTCTTTAACAGCAAATTCTCTAACCATATCCCTGATCAATTTCTGATTTGATTCTAGTTCAAAATTCATTGGTCAACCTCCTATAATTAATAATTTATCTTCCAATTAATTTTCGAGCAATAACAATCCGCTGAACCTCGGATGTTCCCTCGCCAATTTCATTAAGTTTGGCATCTCGGAAAAATCTTTCTACCGGATATTTATTTGTTAAAGCATCCATCCCGATTAAATCAATGGCTTTTGATGTTACTCTCATCGACACTTCCGAGGCATACAACTTGGCCATAGCACCTTCCAGAGTAACGGTCATCTTTTTGTCTTTCAGCCTGGCTGCATGATAGATGAGATGCCTGGCTGCTGATATCTGCATGACCATATCAGCTAATATAGTCTGAACACTTTCGTTTCTCTTCAATCCCTTTTCCTGAGCATAGAGAAGAGCTGAATCCAGGGCTCCTTGTGCTTCCCCTAACGCCAAGGCCCCGATACTGATCCTTCCTCCGTCCAGGGTTTCCATGAATACTTTAAAGCCTTCATTCTTTTTTCCAATTAAATCTTTCTCAGGGATCTTGCAGTTTTCAAAACTCAATTCAGCAGTATCCGAAGCCCGGAGTCCTAGTTTATCTTCTTTTCTCACTGGTTGAAAACCAGGTGTTCCCTTCTCAACAATAAAAGCACTGATCCCATGAGTTTTCTTAGAGCGATCATGGGAGGCAGTAAAAATAACTGTATCAGCATGAGTGCCGTTGGTAATAAAGCGTTTGTTGCCATTGACAATATAATAACCATTTTCAGGAATTGCCATAGTTTCAGTCCCGCCTGCATCAGAACCGGCATTGGGTTCCGTAAGGCCAAAAGAGCCCAAATGTTCTCCCCGGGCCAGAGGAATCAGATACTTTTTCTTCTGTTCCTCATTTCCGTGAGTATAAATAGGCCAAACCACCAATGAGGTATGAGCTGCTAATGTAATAGAGGTAGAACCACACACCCGGGCAATCTCCTCAACTGCAATGGCATAACTTAAATTATCCAGTCCAGCACCACCATACTTTTTTGGAATGGGAATACCCATCCACCCTCTTTTTCCCATCTCTTTAATAATTTCATGGGGAAACTCTTCCTTTTCTTCCATTTTTGTAGCTACTGGTGCAATATATTCCCGGGCAAACTCCTGAACTTTCTTTCTGAACTCTTCATGCTCTTTATCAGAAATTTCTGATATGATACGCTCTGAATGCATGCAATCTCCTTACTCTGCTTTTTTAAAAATGCATGACACTACTGTTTTATCGTTTCCGCCCATACTAATCATAAGACCATAGGGACGATCTGAAGAAATAGCTACCTGGCAGTCCCCAGCTTGCCCGGTTAACTGATGAACAAGATCAGCAGCCTGACGTACACCTGTACCTCCTGTGTAATGTCCGAACCCGATTAACCCCCCGGTGGCATTAGTGGGAATTTCCCCATCCGATTTGGTTTTCCCATCTAAAACAAAATCAAATGCTTCTCCATATCCGGCAAATTGAGCCGCTTCCAGTTCTAAAATTCCTCCGATGGTAAAACAATCATGAACTTCCAGTACTCCTATGTCTTCAGGTCCCAAGCCTGACATTTTATAAGCTTTTTCCACTGCTTTTGCTACTGTACTCATCTTAGTCTTATCAGGAGGAGACTTGGTTAAATCAGCCACAGCTACTCCATATCCGACCAGTTCAGCTGCCTGAGATTTAGAAACACCAATTTTATTTAATCCTTCTTCTGAAGCAACAATAAGAGCCGAAGCTCCATCCGATACTTTGGAACAGTCAAAAACATTTATATGATCGCAAAACATCTTTGGATTGGGAGGAGTCATACCAGCAGCAAACAAATCCTCGGTTTGGTTGTGATACTCCTGTGCCTTGGGATTCTTACGAGCATTTAAAATAGCTTGTTCATACCAGCGTGCCATGGCTTTACGCACTTTCTCATTGCCAAACTTCTTATAACAAGCACCGGCGCGATCAGAAAATTTTGAAGGGAAAAAATAAGCATGGCCCTCTTTTCTTTCTCCGGTATAATGACCGGCTCCGGCTAAAATATCTGCGCCGTAAATTGCTTTTACTGAATTCTGTACTTCAACACCTGTACATAATACAGTATCTGCAGAATCTGCCAGCACCGTCTTTGTGGAAGTGGTTAAAGCCAACCCGCCTGACCCGCAGGCTCCTTCTACCCTCACCATAGGTTTATATTCTAAACCGGGATCTACATTGACCATTAAACTGGCCAGATTACCCTGTTTATTGAATCTGGCAGCCATAAAATTACTTATAACACCTTCATCAATGTTTTTAGCATTATTTATCTGTTCTATCACTCCCTTACCAGCTTCCTTGATGTAATGTTCTAATCCAGGACGGGGTTTCTTGGGGTGAAATTCTTTACGTCCTGAACCAAAAGAAACAGTATTACTGGCTGCTGCAAAAAAAACTGGTTTCCGTAATGAATTCATGGATATTACTCCTCCTGTGCTATATATTTATATATTTATTAATCATTTTATACAACATAATCATTTACCGGACCATACAGATGAAAGAAACCATTAGTCATAACCTTATTGACATCTTCCACATTATCAGCAACACCCTGTCGGACTAATTCCTCTCCAATCTCTTTGGACCGCTTGAAATATTTTTTAGCTAAATCTGCCCCCAATGTTTCTAAACTTTTTAGATTATGAAATATTGTTTGTAATTTATCATCCTTTTTGGGATCCCGAAGTAATGCCCGCCAGGGAGCCCAGCCATCCGGTAAATTTCCTAATTTTTTATCAACCTTCTCTTTCCAGTCTCCATCACCAAATAATCTGTAGGAACCTTTTTTAAGATCATATATTCCGGCAGGTCTGCCTTTTTCATATTTAAGAATACCGTCTTTCTGGCTTCCGTTTGGATTTTGTCCGCCAATAACCTTTTTCTCCACCATACTGTCAATCAATGAACTCTGGAGGGTGGTATCAGGAATGTATTTTGTCATAACTTTCATAATCAGCTGACACACTTCTACTCCCACATAATCAATCAACTGAAAAATCCCCATGGGACGAATCAAGTAGTCCTGACTGACTTTATTCAGGGCGTAGATTGCGTCAACCTGGGATAAGTCATCTTTCAGTCCTTCGACTTCACCAACTGCATGCAGAATATCTCTCATAAAATGACCGTTACCAATGAAACCGGCAATATCATTGGAAGGAACAATTTTCTTTCTCAGACGTTTCCCCAATTCCAGGGCAGAATCAGCAACCTCTTTTTTGGTATTATCTGATTGTATAAGTTCCACTAATTTTTGAACAGCCGGGGGATTATAAAAATGCATACCTATTATTCTTCCCTCTAATCCCACTTCTTTATCCAGCACATGAATGGGAATAGATGAAGTATTGGTAAAATAAAATGTTTGTTTTGAACACAAATTATTAATCTGATCAAGAACTTTAAATTTCACCTTTTCATCTTCAACAATAGCTTCAAAAATCATATGAGCATCTTTTAAAGCGGAAATATCGGTTACCGGACGTATCACATCCATGACATCCTGAGTGAACTGATCGATAATATCATAATTTTCAATCAAATCCGACCGGTCTTTATATAACTCTCTGAGCATTACACAGCCTTTTTCCGCACTTTTTGTAGCCATCTTTCGGATATAGGACAGTAAACCATCCAGAGATTTTTCAGAAATATCCATGGCATAGAGATGATAATCTTTCTTTGGATTTTTTATTTTAAGTTTGGCCATTTCCTGTGCCACAAGCAGGGCAATACCGCTTCCCATCTTTCCTGCTGCTCCTAAAACACCTACATTCTCTAAACGTTGATCCAGTGTCATATCGGTTAGTCCTCCCAATCATGATTAAAAAATTAAATAGTATTAAATATAATAAATACCCGGAATAATTCAAAATTCAGGGTATTATCTGAACTTTGCATCTCTTTTTTCCAGAAAGGCACTCATTCCTTCTTTGGTTTCACCGGAGGCAAAACATAACCCAAATGCATTAGATTCAAATGCACCTGCTGTATCAATGTCTGTCTGAAGACCCCGGTTAATACAGGCTTTAATCATTTTGACAGCTACCGGTCCTTTGCTAGTTATTTTTACGGCCAAATCTTTTGCCACTTGCATTAATTCATCCGGTGGAACAACTTTATTGACCAATCTCAAGGTTAAAGCCTCCTCGGCTTTTATCATATCTCCTGTAAGTAAAAGCTCTTTTGCCTTTGCCATACCGATGAGTCTGGGCAGACGCTGAGTGCCGGCAAAACCGGGAGTGACACCCAAATTAACTTCCGGTTGTCCAAATTTTGCTTTCTCGGAAGCTATACGTATATCACAGGCCATGGCAAATTCACATCCGCCCCCCAGGGCAAAACCGTTTATTGCTCCGATAAATATTCTGTCCATTAATTCCATTCGACGAAATACATGCTGACCCAGTTTGGAAAAGGCCCTGGACTGCTCTCCATCCATATTCTTCATTTCAACAATATCAGCACCTGCTACAAAGGCCTTCCCCTCTCCGGTGATAATAACAACATCAACCTCATCACCTTTTTCAATATCATTGAATATATGATTTAATTCATGAAAGGTTTCAGAGTTTAAGGCATTCATTGCCTTTGGGCGATTCATGATGATATAGCCTATCCTGTTCTCCTTTTTAAAGATGATATTTTTGCTACTCATGCCTACCTCCCTATTCATATTGATTATTCACTTTTTTCTAATTCTATCAGAACTTCTCCGCTGTTGATTTGTTTGCCCGATTCAGTACATATTTTTTTTACTTTACCGGAAATAGTTGAATGCAGTCCGGTTTCCATTTTCATGGCTTCTACAATAACCAGACACTGACCTTCTTCAACCTTGTCTCCTTCTTTTACCTCTATTTTTAGAATACTGCCAGGCATGGTTGATTTGATAAAAAGATCCTGATCTCCTGCTTCTCCCTCTGCCAGCTCTGATATATCCTCATCTTCATCAGGTATTTGAAATTTAAAAACCTCCCCCCGGATATGTACATATAGTTCATTACCATTGCTGGCATAGGTAACTTTATAAGAGTTATTATCAATTATTAATGACAGTACCTGAGGAGCAGTAGGTTCTAATTCCAGCTCATACAATGTATCCTCAATTTTAGCTGTTAAGGTGCTATTCCTGTTTTCAATATCTACCTGGCATATTTCATCATTATGTATAAAGTCATAAATCAAGATTCTCTCCCTGATTTAAGGTGATGTCAAATTTTGTCTCTTTATCCACTGTTTTCAATCTTTACCTGAATTTTCGATGCTAGATGCTGGAAGTTAGAATTTAGTTCCTCCCCTCTTCCAAAACCATTATCTAACATTTATCTACTATCTTCTGCATTCAAAACTGTCTCTCCCCCGACTTGCCATTTGCCCACTGTAGTCCAGGGATTATACACTTTTCTTGACTTATAATCTGTTGTTTTCTGTCTATTCTGGCTGCACACAGCAGCTGCAATCAAAGCCGGGACAAAATATTTACTTTCCTTTTCTCGGTTCCAGCACTTGAAATTTTTTTCTATAAAATTTGTCATAGTTTTTCCGGTAATAAAATCTTTATGGTTCATCACATCTTTGAGAAAGGGTATAGTCGTTTCAATCCCCATAATTATATAATTTGTCAGTGCTGTGATCATTCTCTTTCGGGACATCTCTCTATTCTCTCCCCAGGTTATGAGTTTGGAAAGAATGGGATCATAAAAACGGGATACTTCATATCCGGAATATATACCGGAATCTACCCTGATCCCCGGACCTTCAGGATTCTGCAATAGCTGTATTTTTCCCAGAGAAGGGAAAAAACTGTTAGACGGATCTTCAGCATATATGCGGGATTCAATTGCATGTCCCCGTTGTTTCAAGCTTTCCTGTTTGAGTTTTAATTTTTCTCCGGCTGCGATAAGGATCTGCCATTTTACCAAATCCACTCCGGTAACCAATTCCGTTATGGGATGTTCAACCTGTATTCTGGCATTGACTTCCAAAAAATAAAAATTCTTATTTTCATCCAATAAAAACTCAACTGTACCTGCATTGGTGTATCCGGTTGCTTTTACCACATTCAAGGCCGCTTCTCCCATTTCTCTGCGCAATTTCTGATTTAAAGAAGGTGAGGGTGTCTCTTCCACTATTTTCTGATGACGACGCTGGATGGAACATTCCCGTTCAAACAGATGAATACTGTTACCGTGCTGATCAGCCAGAACCTGAAATTCGATATGCCGGGGATTAACTATACATTTTTCCAGGTATATTGAATCATCACCGAATGCTGAACCTGCTTCTCGTCTCCCTTCCTCAATACAACTTTTCAATTTATCAGGGGAAAGTGCTATACGCATTCCCTTACCTCCGCCCCCGGCGGAAGCCTTTATCATGACCGGATAACCGATTTTCTCCGCTGCCTCATGATAAACCTGAAAATCTTTACTGGTAGATTTCATTCCGGGAATTAACGGTACATTTTCCCGGGACAGGGTTTTACGAGCAGCTACCTTATCCCCCACCAGCTTTTGAGATTGGGGTTCAGGACCGATAAAAACAATATTTTCATCCCTGCATCTCCGGGAAAACTTATAATTCTCTGCTAAAAATCCATATCCGGGATGGATGGCTTCTGCCCCCGTGGTTTGTGCAGCCCGGATAATATGATCCATATTCAGATAGCTTTCTGTCGGAGGCGGGGGACCGATACAGATGGCTTCATCAGCTTCCTGGACATGTAAGGCAGACCGATCCGCTTCTGAATATACACCAACAGTTTTTATGTCCATGTCCCGGCAGGCCCGGATTATCCGAACTGCTATCTCTCCTCTGTTGGCAATTAAAATCTTCTTAAACATACAACTCACCCTTGACCTTATTAGACCTTTAATTGTCAAACAATAATAACTACGCTGGGCTGAAGACTCACAAAAACTAACTAATTTATTATCCTTTTTTAAGTTCGTCTTGTTAGTTTAGTTCGTTGCTAATTTCTGTTTTCTTTTGGCTATATATACAGGTCAAACGTCAATACGCCAGTCAGGTCTACGTTTTTCCAGGAATGCCTTCATACCTTCCTGACCTTCTTTGCTTATACGAAGTTTGGAAATTACCTCAGCTGTATATTTTTTTGCCTTGTCCAAGGACATTCCAGGAACCTTTTCCAGGAGATCTTTACATACAGAAAGTGCTTCCGGACCATTCTTCATAAACCGCTCTTTCCATCTTTGTACTGCCTCGTCCAGCTTAGATAATGGAACAATTTCATTGATCAGACCAGCTGACAGGGCTTTGGAAGCTGTAATTCTCTCTCCGGAAAGGAAAAACTCACGGCATTTTGATTCACCTGCTCTTTTTACAACATAAGGAGAAATACAAGCGGGAACCAGTCCTAATTTAACCTCACTCAGACTGAAAACAGCTTCTTCCTGAGCTATCACAATATCACTGGCACCAACCAAACCCATACCTCCTCCAATGGCAGCACCATTCACCCGGGCAATTGTCGGCATAGGCAGAGAGTAGAGAAGATACATACATTTTGATACCTGATATGAATCTTTTAGATTTTCCTCATAGGAAAAGTCTATCATCTTTTTCATCCAATTCAAATCAGCACCAGCACAGAAAGATTTTCCTCTACCAGTAAGGATAACTACCCGTATCTCTCCTTTTCTCTTATATAAATCCTGAAAAACCTTGATTAATTCACCAAGCATAACTTCATTGAAGGCATTATGAATTTTAGGACGGTTTAAATAAATCTGAGCTGCTGCATCTTTAATTACTATCTCGATTGTTTCCAAATAGCACCCTCGTTTTTCTTGTGAAACAGTAAATGATTAAAAATTTTTATAACAAATAAAACAAATAATTATAGTTTAAAATGATTCTAACTAAATAAAATTTATAAAATGACTACTCGGTTATTTAAAAGCATTACTAAAATGTCTCAGCACAAATAATGAAAACCATAAATAATATAGTTATACCCTTACTTATTCTTTTTATAATTATGAACGGCTAAATGCGCTGCAAATATAATCGAATAAAATTTTGAATCAATGCTGTCTGCACGGGAAGTCAGAGCAATAGGATCAGTGGACCCTACTAAAATTGAAGCTGCTGTTCCCTGGGCTAAGAGAGTCATTGATTTATAAAATGTATTTGCAGTTTCAAAATTTGGGAATAATAAAATATCTGCCTCTCCATTAATGGGACTGTCCAGTCCTTTGATTTTACATTTTTCAGGGGATATAGAAACATCCAGGGCTAAGGGACCGTCAATAACAGCACCTTTTATTTGTTTACGCTGGGCCATAGCAGTAATGACTGCTGCATCAACGGAAGACTGCACTTTAAAGCTTATGGTTTCAGTTGCAGAGACCAGAGCAATTTTAGGTAAATTATTTCCCAGTGTTCTGGCGATTTCAATTGTATATTTTAAAATTTTTATCTTTTCATCAAAATTGGGGTTGGGAATTATAGCAGCATCAGAAATCATCAAAAGTTTAGGATAAGATGGAATATCCATTACTGCAACATGACTTAAAAATCCTCCACTTGGAATTAATCCATGATCTTTATCCAGTATAGATTTTAAATAAACTTCTGTTTTTCCCAATCCTCTCATCAAAATATCCGCGTTCTTTTCTTTTACCAGATCTACTGCCTTCAGCGTTGCTTCTGTTTCATCTTTTTCAGGAATAATATCAAAATTAGACATATCAAAATTTTTTTCTTTAATGATAGTTTCAATTTTATCTTTATCGCCAATAAATATAGCTTTAACAATATTTTTTTCTACAGCACGATTGCATGCAATTATTGTATCTGTATCCTGTGCTGCAGCAACAGCAACTCTGGGGGTGTAATCTTTTGTTAAAGTATCTAAAAGATCATTTAATTTTTTTATGGGCTTCAAATTTATTCTACCATTAATTTATGAATGTTCAGGTTATACATTTTAAGATTATAAAATTGAACAGTTAATATTCCAATAAAGATAAAAACTGCTGAATGCATACAATTAAACTAAATTAATTTTTAGTAATTATAATAACAGCAATTTTAATATAACATTTGTATCTCAATATGTCAAGAAAAAATATAAAACCTCTTGATATTTATATCCCTTATTATTAACTTTAAATAAATTATATAAAATTTCCCTTAAATACGTTTAACTGAAGGAGAATAAATCATGAAATACATAAATTGCCTCCGGAACAAATTCAGTGTAATTGTAATGTTTACATTATTTTTTTTAGTGAACAAGTCCCTTTTTTCACAACTTTTTGATTCAGATATACAGATAATTCTGGAAAGGCTTCCTCTGGAAAAGAAAGAAGAATTAAAAGACTTTGATCAAAAAATTAAATCTTATGTTGATGAATATGACTGGACCGGTGAAGTTTTTGAAAATCCTTTGCAGATTAGTATTCAGATATTCTTGCAACATAAGATTGTAAATTTTGAGGACAGATATAAGGGAAGATTTATTATATCCAATAATTCAGATGCCCAATATTATGATAAATATTGGGTCTTTCCCTATAATTCAGGAGATCCGCTTATTCATAATGAATCAATGTTTGACCCTCTGGAAAGTTTTATTGATTTTTATATTTATATTTTACTCGGTGAGGAGTATGACAAATATGGGAAATATCTTGGGAATAAATATTTTGAAAGAGCAAGAAACATCGCTAATTCTGCCCAGTTTAACAGCCAATATGCCTGGGGATGGAAGGAGAGAAACGAATTAATTGATAAACTGTTAAGCAAGGAATTTAAACCGTATCGTAATATGAAAGATCAGTTTTTTCTGGGGCTATCCTATGCAGGGGAAGAGGACACTACTGCTCAAAAATACTGTGAAAAAGCTTTTACCTTTATTTATTGCACATTAACCCAGGATCCGGATAATGAAAGAGTATTGCAATTCCTGCAAGCTCATAATTTACAATTTATTAACATATTAGGCCATGACAAGGATTTATTAAAGAGGATGAGTACTATTGATCCCAATAATAAAGCACTATATAAAAAACATATAAATGAATAGGAAAGGTATTATTATGTTTGTTGATTTAAGAAGTGATACGTTTACAAAACCTTGTCCTGAAATGAGAGAATGGATGAAAAACGCAGAAGTTGGGGATGATGTTTTTGCAGAAGATCCAACTGTAAACCGTCTACAGGAAGAAGTTTCCAGCTTATTAGGAAAAGAAGCGGGTTTATTCGTTGCTTCCGGAGTAATGGGAAATCAGGTAGCAATAAATGCCCATACTCAACCAGGGGAAGAAGTGATTCTGGAACAAAATGCCCATATTTTTTACTATGAAGCCGGTGCACCTGCTATGCTCTCCGGGGTCCAGCTAAGGACAGTCCCCGGGGAAAACGGAATCCTGACTGATGCAGCAATAGAAAAAGTAATTCGTCCATATAATGTTCACTTTCCTCCCACCCGATTAATTTGTCTTGAAAATACTCATAATCGTGCCGGCGGAAAAATATATCCCTTAGATGAAATCAAAAAAATCCACAACCTCTCTAAAAAATATGGTTTAAACATGCATCTTGACGGTGCTCGTTTATGGAATGCTTCTGTGGCCACAGGGATTTCCTTAAAAGAGTATGCTCGTTATTTCGATTCCGTCAGTGTCTGTTTCTCCAAAGGATTGGGAGCGCCGATCGGCTCCATGATTGTTGGCAGTAAAGAGTTCATTAAAAAGGCTCATCGATACAGAAAAATATACGGCGGAGGCATGCGGCAGGCAGGAATAATTGCTGCCGGTGCCTTATATGCGGTAAATAATAACATTAAAAGACTTTCCCAGGATCATAATAATGCCAAAAAACTCGCTGAGGGATTTAACTCAATTACAGAATTCTCAGTTGATATGGATAATGTCGAAACCAATATCGTTATGGTTGATATTGATAAAAACTATCTCACTGCTGACCAAGTTGCAGCTAAACTTAAAAAGCATAATATACTTATTCTTTCAGTAGGCCCGCAAAGATTACGAGCTGTAACTCACCTTGATGTGGACAGCAGTGATATTGATACAGCGGTGGACGCAATAAAGAGTTTGTTTTAAATAATTATCAAAAATAATTTCAATAACCTTTATTCTGAACTGGAACATCTGAAACCGCTTTACTTTGTCGAAACCAACCCTACCAAGAAACAGGAATACAAAAGAACAAATTGATGACTTGATCAGCCAAATCACTAACGGTCATACAGAATTTGATCTTGAACTTTATTTTTCCGAAATATTTCATGAGAAGACAATTGAGAAGGATTGGAACGCCTATCATGTTGTCTGGGTAACGCATGGAAGTCGTATTAGCGAAAAAATGATGGAAATTGGTGTTGTATCACCTGACGCAGTCAGACTTGATGAGAAGTCCCGGCTGATCGTAGCAGATGCGATTGCTGAAAAAATCAAAAAAAACTATCGAATTCTTGTTGTCAATGTCCCCGACAATCATGTGCACTGCCTGCTTATTGGCAGGATGAACATTATCCGGATTGCCAATATCAGTTGTACCACCATACCGGTATTGGGTAATGACAGTGTTCTTAACTGAGCTTCCCGTAATAATTGAGATTGGATTATTGCCTCATATTTATACGGAGCTATCTGGACATAATAGAATGGAAAACTACCCTGATTCCATTTATTCCTCCAGCATGAAACCAATAAAGAAAACAAGGTTCGATACTGACATTAACGCCCGGTATCTGATTCTCCCTGGTACCAGATCACACTTCTTGTACTGAATGATATCAAAGGCTTGATCATAGCATTATATAATAATGACGGAGTTTGAGAAGTCAAAGGCAAGGATAAAAGAGGACGGGAAAAATAATTTAATAATCAAGCTACACTTTATTCAGGGAATCTATTTTAATAATATACATTTTTTAATTAACGTTGCTGTTTCTGCTCCCAGACGATAAAAATAAATACCGGATGAAACATTTTCTGCATTCCATTCTGTTGTATAGGTTCCGGGATTTCTTTTTGCATCAACCAATGTTTCAATCATCTGGCCGCTTACATTGTAAATAGATATTTTTACCCGGAATATCTCAGACAATGAATATTTTATACTGGTAACTGCATTAAAAGGATTGGGATAATTGGGATACAGAATAAAATCATCCGGTACTGATATATCAGTAACATCAGGCACAGAAGTCCCATTACCAGTTTTAAATTGGATATTATCAAAATAAACAGATCCTCCACCAAAATCACCATTTCCTTTGTTGACAGAAAAAGCAAGTGATTTGGACATGGCAGGATTAATATCCGTGGCCTGATAGTTTGCTGAAAAAGCGTCAAGGCTAATATTTACAGTTATAGAATCAGTTGTATCCGGAAAAAGATCATAATACCAATAATGCATAACATCAATATAAAATCGAATATTGAGGCTACTATCAGAGCCATCTCCTGTTAACCATAAAGAAAAAATTTCAGCTTGCTCAAAACTGCCAGCTATAGACCTGGATACACTTGCATAGTTCACACTTCCGTTACCGATGCTGTAATCCAGTCGCATTGACTGTCGGCCGTTGCCAACTATTGATGAGTCGATAAATACATCTGCAGTGGTGTAGCTTTGAGGGATCCAGACCTTAGATAAAGAATCATCTGATGTATAGTTTTCAAAATCATCAATAAAAAGAAACTTGTCAATTAAAATTATCAGGGTATCTGGCAGAAGCCCGGGTGAAGTTGCAATAATCTTTGTTTTCCCGGATTCCTTTACAGCCTGAAATTCAATATATTCAACTCCGTTGCATGGAATAGTCGGATTATTTCCTTTAAAATTACCAGGTCCTTCAAGATTAAAAGTAATTGTGTTATACGTGATGCTTTCTTTAACGGTATTGATCTGCTCTTATAAAACAAATTGGAGAATCCTTTTCAACTTATTTTCCTACAATAAATCCTTTAATTATAAAGTTTTATAATTGTTTTAATTGTTTATTTCCGGGGGGTGTCAGTTATTTAACTTTTTATAAATCAACATATATTTTTTCTTGACATTGTACTATTAAATTATTAAAATATAAATGATTATTCTATATTAATTGATTATTTATTTTTTAGACTATCATTTTTTTATAAATCATAAAGGAGGATTTCAAATGAATCCGAAAAAAAATTATCTGAAAAAAGATAGTCAAAATTATTCCAGAAGAGAATTTACTAAATTGCTACTGGGGGGGTCAGCCCTATCAATTTCTACTCTAAATTATCTAAATGCCACCGTATATCAAAGTATCAAATCACTCAATCAAAAATTTATCAAAGATGAATCACCTGATGGTGTTTACTGGGACTCAATACGCGACCATTTTCTTTTTCAGAATGGTCTGATCATGATGAATAATGGTACCGTTGGTCCTATGCCTAAACCTGTTTTCAACACCCTGATGCAAACCTTTAAGATTCAAGCCACCAATCCTTTTGATTTCTATAATTATTTTCCTAAGAAAAAACAGGAAGTAAGAACAAAGCTGGCCCGGTTTATTAATGCCTCTCCTGAAGAAATTGCTATTACTAGAAATACCACTGAGGGAATGAACTTTGTAGCCAATGGACTTGATTTAAAACCAGGTGATGAAGTCTTGATGTCAAACCTGGAACATCCCGGTGGGATTCATCCCTGGAAGTTAAAGGAAAAAAGAGCTGGTATAGTAGTAAAGGAAGTATCACTGCAAGTACCCCCTAAGAATGTCGATGAGATAGTGAATGCATTTAAGAACTCTATCACTCCCAAAACAAAAGTTATCAGTATTAGCCATACAGTGTATATAACCGGACTTATTACACCAATCAAGGAATTAAGTGAGCTTGCTCATAATAACGGAATCCTTCTTGTTGCAGACAGTGCTCATGGTCTGGGGATGTTGAATCTGGATATGCAGGACCTGGGTGCTGATTTTTTTACATCCAGTCCTTATAAATGGCTGGGTGCTCCTACTGGCCGCGGTTTATTTTATGTAAGTAAAAAAGTGCAGAATAAATTATGGCCAACAATTGCCACTTCAGGCTGGGACAGTTATGAAAACGCCAGAAAATTTGAAACCCTGGGCCAACGTGCAGATCCGCTTACCTTTGCCTTGGGAGAAGCTCTTGATTTTCAGACTAAAATAGGAAAGAACCGCATAGAAAGAAGAATAAAGTCCTTAACAGCATATTTAAGACAAGAGCTGAAAAAAATTTCCGGTATTCGTCTGCATGTTCCGGAAGATCCTTATCTGAGCGGAGGTCTTACTGCGTTTTCGATCAAAGGAATTGAGCCCAAAAAAATAGTTAATTATCTGCATGAGAAATACAACCTTGTAATCAGAACCATAGGACGTACCAGAGATAATACTGCAGGCGTAAGAATATCAACTCACATTTTTGTCTCTTATAAACATGTGGATATGCTTATTGAAGGCATAAAATATCTTGCAAGTCACCGTTAATTAAATAATATTCATTACAGGTTTATATGAAAATGTTAAAATAGATTATAGTTTGTAACAATTAAAAATGAAACTATTTAAATATAATAAATCTAAAATACAAAGAGTGGAATTAAAAAATGAAACTAAAAGATCTGGGATTCAATGACTGGTTCCGGGTAAAGTGTCAAGAAGATCAACAATCTGAGTATAAAGTTGCCCGAGTTGTGTCTGTAAATAAAGATAACTATGTAATTCGAAATAAAAAAATTGAAATTCATGCAGAGATTACCGGAAAAATCAGATTTGGTGCTGACTCAAATCTCGATTTACCTACTGTTGGAGACTGGGTATTTGTACAATATTATGATAATCAGACTTTTGCAATAATTCATGATATACTACCGAGAAAATCCCTTTTAAAACGCAAAACAGCCGGCAAATCTATTGAGTATCAGCTGATAGCTGCCAACATCGATACTGCTTTTATCATACAGTCTCTTGATGTTGATTTTAATATACCGAGGCTGGAGAGATATTTGGTTATGGTAAATGAAAGTAATATTACCCCGATAATTTTGTTAAGCAAACTAGATTTAATTTCATCAGATAACTTGAAACAAAAAATTTCCCAGATCCAAAATACATATCGCGATTATAATATTATAGCTTTCAGCAATGTAAACAGCAAAGGAATTGATGATATTCAAAATTGTATAAAATTAGGTAAAACGTATTGTCTTTTAGGATCATCCGGGGTTGGAAAGACAACGTTACTAAACAAACTGATGGGAGAAAATATCTTTAAAACAGGAGAAGTCCGTAATAAAGACAGTAAAGGGACACATATTACGACACAACGTCAATTAGTCATTCTAGATCAGGGAGGATTAATAATCGATAATCCAGGAATGAGAGAATTAGGTAATATAGGTGTTGATACCGGATTGGATGAAACCTTTAAAGATATTGTCATGCTTTCTCAGCAATGTCATTTTAATAATTGTACTCATACTAATGAACCCGGATGTTCTGTATTAAAAGCTGTAGAAAAAGGTGAAATTAGTGAAAAACACTATCAGAATTATATAAAAATTCAAAAGGAATCAGAATATTATAGCATGTCATATGTGGATAAAAGGCAAAAAAATAAAAAAACGGGAAAATTGTATAAACAAATAATGAAAGAAAAAAAAGACATAAAGTCGGGTAAATTTAAGGCCTGATTTCTTGTATCACACCTTAACACTACATACGTGAAACATGGGACGTTCAACTCCGTAGAAATGTGTAATGATTATATGGATCAACAGACTAAACCAGGGTTGTTAAAATTTTACTAGCAATGAGAAATATTTATGATTAATGAAGAAAGAGAATGAGATACTTCTCCTGTTACTGATGAAAATACCAATAAGTGATTAAAAATTGTCAATGAGACAAAGGAGAGAGAATATGAAGAAAATCTTAATAGTGTTCATAGTGTTAGTATTTACAGCAGCTCTTAAAGCCACTGACGAAGAAACCTTGTTCAGCGGAGATGTTTCTCACGGTGGATTCGGAGGTCCGGTAGTGACATTTTCCAGTATCAATAACAACACCGGAGTAATGGTCGGTGGACGTGGCGGATGGATAATCAACCATATGATTACTATTGGCGGTGCCGGATATGGATTGGTAACCAGGATTCCGACTTTACAATCTACTGCCGGTAATGATTCCCTGTCCCTGGGTCTGGGATACGGAGGATTTGAGATTGGTTTTATAATGAACTCCTGGAAACTCACTCACTTGTCATTTTTCTTCCTTATTGGCGGCGGAGGTGCAAGTCATATACTATGGGATGAAGAGGATTTTGACATGGACAATGACGGAGATGCATTCTTTGTTCTTGAACCCGGCATTGAAGCAGTGCTCAATGTAACCAAATTTTTCCGTATCAGTGCCGGAGCAAGTTATCGGTATACATCAGGACTGGAGTTGGAACAAATAACTGACAGCGACATCTCTGGTCTTGCAGCAAAGATTTCTCTGAAATTTGGAAGTTTTTAAGGAGATATTGAAAATGAAAAGACTATTAATCATCACATTAGTATGTATACTATATCTGCCTTTGGCAGCTCAGGAAAGAGAAGAGGAAACACTCATAAGCGGTGATGTTGAAAACGGCTGGTCTGTTGGTACTTATGTTGGTCTTTCATCTTTCAACGGTCAAAGTACAATAATTGACGGATTCAGAGCAGAATGGATATTTAATGGATCATGGATTATTGGATGGCATAGTTATAAAACCAAGGGAAGTAATCTTGATGCCCCGATTTCATCTGCTGATAATGAAATCTATATGGATATAGAATATAAGGGAATGATTATTGGAAAAATGTTCAAACCTGATAAATTGATACACTGGGGTGTTGAAGGACTTATCGGATGGGGTGATATTGACTATCACCAGGAAAACAGTGATAAGGAATGGAGAGAGGATTATTTCTATGCCGTCCAGGCTTCTGTATTTGCAGAAATAAATATTGCGAGCTGGTTCCGGATCATGACAAGTGCCGGGTACAGAATCGTACAGAGTGTGGACAGGCAGGGTCTGGCCAACAGCGATATCAGCGGTCCAGTGGATGGCATCACCTTCAGATTCGGGAATTTCTGATAAAGTTATCTTAATCGTTTATTCTGAAGAGTGTTAATAGACGTATGTCAAACATTAATTTCTATAGTTTTTGCGTCAAATAGGATAATATGAAATGATCAATATTTTTGATATTAATATTATATTTCATCTAATTATATTCAAACGGTTTATTGATAAGCACAGCCTTTAGAATACAAATTAAGGAGAACCGTAATTGGAAACTGTTATTAACGTTCAAAACCTAACCCGTACTTTTGGTAAAATAAAAGCAGTAGATCATGTAAATTTTAAAATTTACCGGGGTGAGGTCTTTGGATTCCTGGGGCCAAACGGAGCGGGGAAAACCACTACTGTCCGCATGCTCACCGGCGTGATCGAACCCACCTATGGAACAGCTGCTATACAAGATCATGATATCCGCAAAGAACCGCTGCTTTCCAGAGCACATCTTTCAGTTGTGCCTGAAGAAGCCAATGTATATCTTGATCTTTCTGTCTGGCAGAATATTATGCTCATGGCCGAATTACACGGGGTTGCCAGAAATCAAAAAATCAAGGAAGCTGAAAGACTGCTTGACCTTTTGGATCTTAAGGAGAAAAAGAAACAGAAAGCCCGGGAACTTTCCAAAGGCCTCCGGCAAAGACTTATGCTGTGTGCAGCATTAGTAACCGGTCCGGACATATTGTTTCTCGATGAGCCCACCAGCGGTCTCGATGTTCAGAGTGCCCGGCTGATACGTCAGATTATATCTGATCTAAATCGCAACGGACTTACAGTGTTTTTAACCACCCATAATATGGACGAAGCCGGTGAAATGTGTTCACGTATAGCAATAATCAACAAAGGTCGCATAGCTACTGTGGATACTCCAGAGAAATTAAAATCAACTATAAGTTCTCGTCAATTTGTTGAAGTACGATTTAGATATACAAATCCTGACCATAATGAGCTCAAGGCTCTTAGATCTGTCTTACAAATAGAATTGGAAAAAAAGACCTATAGATTATACACCAAAACACCGGGCAAGGTATTAACTGAAGTTGTCCATTTGGCTGAAAATAATAAATTAGAGATCATGCATATGAGTACCTGCAAGCCGACACTTGAAGATGTATATCTTTACTTTACTAGTGAGGGAAATGAATGAGATGTAAAATGAATATACAGAAAGAAAAAGCCCAAACCCGGAGCAGGCAATTACACGGCACCTTGGTAATTTTGAAAAAAAACATACTCCTGTACTATCTGAAACCGCCTGTATTAATCTTTGGAGTTTTATTCCCGGTATTTTTCTTTCTATCATTTAAAATGGGTCGTTCGATTGCAGCTGAAAATATCGTTCCGGGCATGGTTGCCATGGCCTTATGGTTCACAGCCAGTGCAATCGGCCCTTTGGTCACTCCCTGGGAACGACGCGCCCGCACCTATGAGCGTCTGATTTCCACACCAGTGTCTATGCGTGCTATACTGGCAGGAGATATAATAAGTGGTCTGGTTTTCGGATCCTGTCTGTCTGTGATCCCAATTCTGCTGGGACTTATACTCACAGATGTTTCAGTCCATAGTTTGCTTCTGCTTGCTGCCGGCATTTTACTGAGCGGATTATGCTTTGCTTCTTTGGGGGTACTGCTGGCCGCACCTCCGGCAAGCAGTCCTTCTAATATCATGCTGTTATCAAACCTGGTTCGTCTCCCGCTCTTATTCGTAAGCGGTATATTTCTGCCGTTTGAACAAATGCCTCACTGGGCTCAATGGATTGCACCGCTCTCACCATTATCCTATGCCAGCTCAGTAATCCGCTCAGCTTTTGGGCAGACCGCATTCTTTCCCTCCTGGCTAAGTCTGATTATATTAATTCTGTTCTCTTCAGTATTCTTTCTGGTTTCCTGCAAATTCCACAATAAATGGCGAGTTAAAGGATTGTAAAAGGCAGATGGAATTAATGAATCTTATTATTCTGTGTGTTGATCCGTGTATATATCACCGGCTTAAATTTTATTATCCAGTATAAATATACTGGGCAATAAACAGACGTTCGTAATGACTTGTTCAGGAATTTTTCTACCGTCTCTGCCGATTTCCAAAACCTAAAAGGGCCTTTAATAAGAGAAAAATATCAAAACTGACCTAATTATTCCTTTCACAAAATATAAGTATTATGACGTTTAGAGATATTTTTATATCTTTTTTGCAGATAATAGTGTATATTGTCAAGCTCGATTAAATAAATAGATTATATTAAGATAAGAACAATACATGACAAACAAAAAAACATTTAACGACCTTGGACTTTCGGCAAAAATGCTGTCCGCAGTTAATAAAAAAGGATTTGAAGAGCCAACTGCAATTCAGGCCATGACTATCCCTGTAATGCTGCGAGACGATACAAATATTATAGCACAGGCACAAACAGGTACAGGTAAAACTGCCGCATTTGGATTGCCCTTGATAGAAATGATTGACCCGAGTTCCAAAACAGTTCAGGCACTTATTCTGGTTCCAACCCGGGAATTGGCCATTCAGGTATCAGAAGAAATTAATTCACTTAAAGGAAACAAGCAACTCATCATAGTACCCATATATGGTGGTCAGGCTATTGATCAGCAGTTACGCAGATTGAAAAAAGGTGTGCATATTGTGGTTGGGACTCCGGGCAGGATCATTGACCATCTTAACAGAAAAACACTGAAGCTTACAAAAATTGAGCACCTGATACTTGATGAGGCAGATGAAATGCTGAACATGGGATTCATCGAGGACATAGAAAAAATAATGAAACATACAAATCCTGCCAAAAGAACACTCCTGTTTTCTGCAACCATGCCAGGAAGGATAAAGGCACTTGCACATAATTACATAGAAGGTTCTGAGTTTCTAAAGGTTAAAAAGGAACCGCTAACGACCAATCTGACGGAACAAATATATTTTGAGGTAAAAGCCTCCAACAAATTTGATGTATTGTGCAGAATAGTTGATATTGAAAATGGTTTTTACGGTTTGGTTTTTTGCAGAACAAAGAGTGATGTTGATTCTGTCGCTTCCCGTTTAATTGACAGAGGATATGATGCAGAGGCTATTCATGGAGATATGTCACAAGCGCAAAGAGAAAATACTCTGAAAAAATTTAAGAAAAAAAAGGTCAACATTCTTATAGCCACAGATGTTGCAGCACGTGGAATTGATGTGAACAACCTTACCCACGTTATTAACTATTCACTTCCCCAAGATCCGGATTCGTATGTTCACCGAATTGGACGTACAGGAAGAGCCGGAAATGAAGGCACCGCTATTACATTTATTACTCCTAGTGAATATAAACGACTGATGTTCATACAGCGAATCGCAAAGACTGATATCAAAAAATCAAAAGTACCAAAAGTCAAAGATATTATCAAAGCGAAAAAGAAAAAAATATACGATGATCTGACTGCTATTCTTGAAGATGAAATTGATACGAAATATCATAGCTGGGCCAAGAAAATGCTTGAGGATAATAATCCGACAGAAATATTAGCTGCTATACTTAACTATTGCTTTGAAGAAAAAATCAACCCTGATACCTATAGTGAAATAAAAGAAGTGGGTGCAAAGGGGAAACAACTAGACCAACAAGGTAAAACAAGACTATTTGTTGCACTTGGCAAGAAAGACAAGATTAATGCCAGAAAACTTGTTGAGCTTATTACCAGCAGAGTCTCAGTTAAATCAAACCATATCAGTGATATCCAGATAATGGAGAAATTCTCTTTTATAACTGTGCCTTTTGAAAAAGCAGAAAAGATCGTTATCAGTTTTAAGAAAAAAGGTCAGAAGCCACTTATCGCCCATGCCAAGAAAAGAAAAAGCTAAAAATGGTATATATATAAGAAATGCCATTGATGCCGCTGTTTTTTGTCTAAATACAAAAAGTCTTAAAGTTGATTTAGTTGAATATAACAGAATGTAAGGTGAGTTTTATAAATTTAAAATCGCAGTATTAGCACAGTATTATTTGATAAAAAAGGAAATTAATGTATGGATATAAGAAATATTGCAATTATAGCACATGTTGATCATGGAAAAACAACTATGGTGGATAGAATTCTACATCAGGTGAAATTGTTCAGAGATAATCAGGAAGTAGAAGATTTAATTCTGGATTCAAATGATCAGGAACGGGAAAGAGGAATAACTATTTTATCTAAGAATGTATCAGTGCGATATAAAAAAACCAAAATAAATATTATTGATACACCCGGTCATTCAGATTTTGGAGGAGAAGTAGAGCGGGTCTTAAATATGGCAAACGGAGTGCTGTTACTTGTTGATGCTTTTGAAGGACCTATGCCGCAAACACGCTTTGTTTTACAAAAAGCATTAGAGCTGGGTTTAAAACCTATAGTTGTAATTAATAAAGTAGACAAACGCAACTGTAATCCGGAAGAGACGAATGATCTTGTTTATGAACTTATGTTTTCTTTGGATGCCTCTGAAGAGCAACTAAATTTCCCAACTGTTTATGGTTCTTCAAAAGTGGGATGGATGGGAGCCGACTGGAAAACACCAACTGCAGATATCACCTATCTGTTAGATACTATTATTGAATATTTTAATCCTCCAAAAGTCAACCCAGGAACCTTACAATTACAGATTAGTTCATTGGATTACTCGTCATATACAGGTAGGATTGCTGTAGGGAAAATACATAGAGGTAGCGTTAAAATGGGTGATCAGGTTTCGGTTGTTCAGAGAAATGGTCAAATACATAAATCAGTAGTTAAAGAACTTTATCTTTTTGAAGGACTGGGAAAAGAAAAAACCAAAGAAGAAGTTAAATCCGGTGAAATAGTAGCCATAATGGGACTTGATCACTTCGATATTGGAGATACGATTGCTGATTTTGAAAAACCTGAACCTTTAGAACCAATCGCTGTAGATGAACCTACTATGAGTATGTTTTTTACTATTAATAACTCACCTTTTTTTGGTAAAGAAGGTAAATATGTGACATCAAAGCATCTCAGAGAAAGATTATTTAAAGAAACAGAGAGAAATCTGGCATTAAGGGTTCAAGAAACGGACTCACCTGATAAATTACAGGTTTTTGGCAGGGGCACGCTTCATTTATCTGTTTTGGTAGAAACGATGAGGAGAGAAGGGTATGAAATGCAATTAAGTCAGCCCAAGGTGGTTATTAAAGAAATTGATGGGTTTAAGCACGAACCGATAGAACTGTTGCACGTTAATGTTTCTCCGGAGTTTTCCGGAAAAGTAATAGAGATCGTTAATAAACGCAAAGGAGATATTTTGAATATTGAGACAAAGAATGACAGAATAAATCTTGAATTTAAAATACCAACCAGAGGTTTGGTCGGAGTTACCAATCCTGTTTTAACAGCAACCCGAGGTGATGCAGTTATTTCGAATCGTCTTAAAGGATATGAGCCCTGGAAGGGAAAACTGAAAAATAAAAGAAATGGTGTGTTGATAGCTATGGAAACAGGAACATCTATGGCATATTCAATTGATAAACTGCAAGACAGGGGTACTTTTTTTATTGAGCCCAATGAAAAAATATACGCAGGTCAGGTGATAGGAGAAAACACAAGGTATGATGATATTATAATAAACGTAACCAAAACCAAAAAATTATCTAATATGCGTGCTGCAGGTTCAGATGACAAAGCGTCAATAGCTCCGGCTATAAAGTTTTCTCTGGAACAAGCTATGGAATATATTGGATCAGATGAAAATGTGGAAGTAACTCCCAAGTCAATCCGCTTAAGAAAAATATTACTCAGTGAGCATGAAAGGAAAAAGAAAAAGAAATCTGAAATGATTAATGAATATGGTAACCATTGCATTTAAAACAACTCCACTACTTAATACCTCCAGCTGACAGTATCAGCACCTGCAGGAGCAGTTTTCAATATTCTTTCAACAATCCGGGGAGCAAACATCTGATGATACCGCAGTCTGGAAATTGCATTCGGTCGTTCATGATCCCCGTTCCAGCAGTGTTCTGCCCGATCTCCGTAATCCACTTCTCCCCCATAGTATGGATCAGTAGTACTTTCCAGAAATTCTTCCATAAGATACACCGCATTATTCAGGTAGTAGTTATCCATGTCCCCGCAGTAAATGTGAATTTTACCCTTTAGTTTTGGCCCCAGGGTCTTCCAGTCTCTTTTCAAAATATAACATAAATCGTAATTTTCCCTCCAGTACTGAGCCATTTTCGGATCGACTTCACCGGTCATTTTATCCCAAATGGGACGGGGATAGCCATCCTCACCCACCGGACTGAACACTGCCTGCCAGATATCCCACTGACACCCGGAACGGGAGTGGGTACCTAATACCAGTTCCCGATGATTCATCTCCTCCAGAGTAGCATTGATTTTCCCCAGGTAATCACGATGCCCGGGTCTGGGAGTATGTTTCCACCTGCTGTCAAGAAAATAGGCGTTTTTATCCTCATAAATATTAATAACTCCATAAGCACGGAAATCAATAGGATCAGGACAGGCAGCCCAGCAACCGTTGTATTCCTCCGGATAAAATATCTGCACTGCCAGGGCTTCCCAGCCTCCGGTTGAACCGCCGTAGAGGAAGCGTGACCATCCTTTACCGATCCCGCGGAATTTCTTTTCTATGTAAGGTATCAATTCATAGGTTATGGCATCACCGTACGGTCCCAGATTGGCTGAGTTAACTGCATATGAATCATCATAAAAGGGATTAGCATGCTGTATATCTATAATCAGCATGCGGGGATAATCAGGGCTTATCCAGTCCTGATAGAATTTGTAGGCATATTCCTGCTGGATTTTGTTATATCCTTTTATCTGAAACCGTTTGCTGTAATCCGGGGTAAGATCAGCATCCGGGGGAGATGTGCGAAATCCCTGAAAATCAGTATGAAAATGACCATGCATAATTGCCAGAGGAAAACGGGCTTCAGGATGCTCATCAAAATCATGTGGCAGGAGAACATGTGCTCCCAGATACATTGGTCTGCCCCAGAATTCGGAAAGGAACTTACTTTTAATCTTAATATGTTTGATGTATTTAGTATCCTCCGGTTCAGATATAGGAGGAATCTTCCGGTCAAGTTCAATGGTGATAGTTTCATCCTTCCCGGGATCCAGATAAATTGTCCGAACAGTACTGTACAGATTACCCGGTTTTCGATTCCAGTGCTGCCCCTCACCCTTATCTGGCGGAAGCTTTACTATATGCCCGTCTGAACGGTGAAAAATTTCGTAACGGTTTATTAACGCCTGTACCTGATATTTTCCTGCAGGTATTTGAGAAAGACTGGAAACCGGATAACCGAACACGGTTTTATCTATAACTGCATATTCTCCCGGTTTCAATCCATTCACGTCTATCCCAAACGCACATTGAGTATCCGGTCCGTCCTGAATCTGGAAACGGGGTTCAGCCTCATCATTGGTAGAGATGAGCAGTAATAATCGTCCATCTAAGGACTGATCATATGATTTTTGCGGAAATGAAATTCTGAAACTTACACCGGAATTCTCCTGCGAGAAAATTCCGGACACTACAAACAGTCCTAGAATTAACACTAAACTAATTAAACCTGCAAATTTTACTTTCATGATTATATCCTTTCTTTTTTTCATGCTATCCGGCAGTCAAGGACTGCCTCTATACGCTAATTCTTTACTTCAGGCAGGTATAACTTGTTACCATACTTAATGGAATTAATAATCATTCAAAAATTATCCGATCATTATGAACTATTATATTCTAATCTCTTTTTTTACTTGTCATCCTGAGGAACGAAGTGACGAAGGATCTCATACCACTGAAGGTGCTGTAAAGAATCAAGTTTTGATAGAAATGAATATAAATTTCTAAGAACCGTACTGTATCAGTAGAAAACCCGTCAAACCTTTTTACTTAGTGGCGTGAGATTCTTCACTCCTTTCAGTCGTTCAGAATGACAATACGGAGTGACTAGTATGAAAACTATAACTTTTTTGGACGACACCCTGATTTCTGACTTCTGTTTTCTGGTATTTGTTGTTTCGCACATTCTTAAGTTCTGTTCTGTCTTTCCTCTTTTCTCTTATCTTAACACCCTCTCTTTATCTCTCCCTCAAGGGAGAGAAATATTTTATTATATTTATTATACTAAAAAATTGATTATCTCCGATACTCCCATACTCCGTTTCACCGATACACTATTCTGATTGTTGAGAACCACTGACTTTTGTATTTTTACCTCTAAATTTATGATACTCAATTAAATTCCCCTCAAACCAGGACCATAACTTTTTGTGAAACCTGAGACTGGGGGGATTTTCTTCCAGAAGGGAATGCAAGCTTTTTTTCACTGTATCGGAAGGAGTAAAATAAAAAGTTTTTTCCGGATTCCAGAGTTTCTCATACTCGGGATGGAACTGAACTCCCAGAACATTGGGATAGGTTTCATGTTCAATGGCC
>JAWODZ010000008.1:0-4007 GCA_046483025.1 bacterium | reverse complement strand
TGAGGTTTGTAGTGTTCTAATCCCAGATCCGGTAATAAAGTAAATGCATTCTGGGTAAGGAGCAGATTCCCCTGATCATGTATATACTCCTCAATTGCATTCATCGCTACGGTATGAATACCTGATTCAGAGAAAGCACCTGTGTCCGGATCATGTATCCAGACCAGATCCAGATCAGATAAAACAGAACTGTTTTGAGCTACCTCCTCAAAACTGATTTTTTTACTATCATAATGTTTATGGTCCATTAAAAAAGAATATGCTGCAATGATCTCTTTTTGATGCTCAACACTGCTGCGAGTCACAAATGCAATACTGATTTTCCTGTGAGAACAGTCTGACATAAGAAAAGCAACAGCAATCAGCAGTAAAAGAACTGATACTGATATATTTTTCCATTTTATTCTTGTTTCATTCATGATCTTCATGGTTTTTTCACCATTTTTATCTTTTCAAGTTCAGACAGGATGAACAGGATCAACTGGATTTTTACCAGAACTGTAAGAGAGGTGATTTTCAAAAATAATATATATTATAAACCCCTCTTAATCTCCCCTTATCAGGGGAGTTGATTTTGTGATATTATTTTTGAAAATCAAATTTATTCTCAGCTTCATTTTATATTTCTCATTTTTTCATTTATAAAAACATTTTCCAGTTATAATCATATTGTTTAAAATACTGTAATGTTTTCGCGGTCTGCCGTCAGCGGTCCGCGGTCTGTTCCACATCCCCTACACACCGAAACCCAACCGTACAGTTGCGATTAAATCCAGGTGAAATGAGAAGCAGCATCTGCCGGTTATATAACTTTTGCGCTCCTCCCTTTACATACCACTGACTGGAAGTGGGATTATAATAACTTCCTCCTCTCATCATAACAAAATAATAGCTGCCGTTATCATACATGTCCTGAGTTAACTGCCACACATTACCAACCAGACCCTGCACTCCAAAAGGGCTGGCTCCTTCAGGATGCTGCCCCACTGGTTCAAGCTCTCCTGAGATATTATATTTAGTGGAATCATCAGCATTACCCCAGGGCCACGTTCTTCCATCTGTTCCCTGTGCTGCATACTGCCACTCAGCTTCTGTTGGAAGCCTCTTTCCTGCCCACTGTGCATATGCTTTTGCATCTTTGAGACTGACATACACAACCGGTTTATTGGCATCACTTTGTTTATATGTACCGTTTTCCCAGTGCTTGAGATAGTTGGCTGTATCCCGGGGTGTATATGTCGACTGTTTTAGGAATCCATAATATTGCCTGTTTGTAACCGGATAAGTATCAATATAAAATTCTTTTATCTTAACCAGAGAAGAATCAGCATTATCCGGATAAGGAATAAACTGATCTTTATTAAAAGCATAAAATATAAACTCTCCGGAAGAAATTTTAACCATATTCTCAGGTTTTTCCTCCTGAGGATCAGTTCTGCAGAATTCACTCACCAGGACCGGTTTTCCCGGTTTACGATAAACTATTCTTTCATCTTCCAATTCACCATCTTTAAATAACTGAATGATCAGTTTACCTTCGAACCGGCCAAACACCTCAGCCAGTTTTATATTTATTTTTTTCTTAAGACTGACAAACGACTTCTGATTATACCTGCTATCCTCCTTCCATATACAGATACTGTCACCAACAGAAGTATTGATTTTAAGACTGTCCCCAAAATACTCAACCGTTAAATTTTCCGGGAACTTTACAATACAATCAACATTCCCCTCTCTTCTGGTGTTCAGCCAATTCCTGTTGAAGCTTTTAATCCTGACCGGTATATAGGTGGCTGAATCACTCTGTAACGGTGTCAGCTCCTCATGATTCCAGATACTGACATAATGTGCATTGTCACTTTCCTGTACTTCAAACAGCGGACCTGCATGCCCCTTGGGATTAAAACTTAACACAGTATAAACAGTTTTATCCCCTTTACTCCATGTATTAACCCATATACTGTCCACCAGAGCATCTATTAAAGGAGTAAAAGTATAACTGTTAAAAAGAGATGAATTTTCTCTTAAAATTTTTACCGTTTTCCCCAAATAATGATATTCTTCTTCCATCCATGCCGGACGTCCCGGAGCAAAAGTATTTATCTCAGTTCCGTAGCCGTTAAAGAAAGATATTGCTGTTTCCCGGTGTATTCTGCCTTCACTGAGCTGGCAAACCCGGAAAATGGAAATATCCGGTTTAATTAATCTGTTGAGATTTAAAGGCGGTTGCAGATATATGGCATCGTGTACTCTTCCGGCCAGAATTCCCGGCATATCTCTGGTGACTGGCATCCCTTCACTGTACATAATCACTCCGGATTTGGCCGTATCTGCTGTTTCCTGTAATTGTTTGCTGGAACTGCCCCTGCAATCAAGGACTACACCATTTGCATCAAGACTTTTTATAAGAGAAGCCATTCCCTCAAACTGATCTTCCCGGCGGGTACTTTTATCCCAGGGATTGTAGGCAATAAAAAATTTGGTTCCCTGTTCCTGGATTTTCTGAGCAATATCCCTGGTTTTTCTCAAACCTCCGGGCAGATCCCTGTACATGTCCCATTGATTTCGCTTATCAACCCCTAACCGCGGCCAGGTGGGCCACATCCCCAGAACATCATATTTACCGAAATATCGTTCTGATCGCTGTAAAAAATCAAAAACAGTATACTTGTAATTCTTATAATCATAATAATTATGATCCCAGGCAAACATTAAATTGATCAGATAGGCATCCCGTATCCATTGCAAATCATCTCTCTGGTATAGGGTATTATCAAATGCTTCCAGATCATACAGATATTTTTTCTGAAAAATAAGGTTTAATCCATTATGCCAGGTTCCCTGAAAGGCTTCAATATAAAAATTATAACGCACTTGTCCGGAAGGATAAACCACCATCCTGTACCTGTGTCTTTGAGCTTTTTCGTACTCATCTCTTCTGATCAAAGCACATAAAGAATAGGTATTATCAGCCGGGAGAGAAGCATATCCCAGATGCCAGACATTATCCGGCAGGGTAACATGTACAGGTCCATATTCAGGACGGAACAACTTCGCACGTGCCAGAGCCCAGGGACCAGTGGAAGTTATATAGGTCTTACTTTCAGACTTTCCAAAGGGAATCAGATTGGATATCTCAACTGTATCTGAACCTGAATTCTTAATCACAATTGTATAATGTAATCCGGAAGACATCCTGTTATGTCTCTCTACTTTAATCTTAATATTCTTTTCATTTAAAAGAGACAGCTGAGAGCTGTATATTTTCTCAGTATTATGATTAAAACTGAATAAAGGAATCGCTGAGGATAACTCTATTGTGCATTGATTGATTTTACACGCAAATAATGTATTGTTTTCATCACCTGAAATATCATGTAAAACCTGACTGAAAGAATGTGAAAACCAAAAAATAGTGAACGCATAATATATAATCTGTTTCATATTTACTCTACTGTTGAGAATTTATACATAGTTCTTTGGGTATACATTTCTCCGGGTAGTAAAACAGTAGAAGGAAAATTATCATGATTGGGAGAATCAGGAAAATATTGTGCTTCCAGACAAAAAGCGGTTCTGTACTCATACTTTATTCCCTGTTTACCCTGGTCAGAACCGTCAAGAAAATTTCCGGAATAAAACTGAAGACCGGGTTCTGTGGTAAATACTTCCATTTTTCTTCCGGATTCAGGTTCACATATAACTGCAGCCAATTCCAGAGAATCAGTCTTTTTGTTCAGTACCCAGTTATGATCATACCCGATACCATATGTTAACTGGACAAAATCATTATTGATCCTTTTCCCGATTTCTGTACATTTGGTAAAATCCATAGGTGTTCCTTCAACCGGTTTTATCTCACCTGTGGGAATGAGCTCACTGTTTACCGGTGTATATGCATCAGCCAGTATTTTTAATGTGTGATTCAATATAGTACTTCTCCCACCGTCTTTAAGATTAAAGAAGGAATGATGCGTTAGATTAATAATGGTTTTTGTATCTGTAAC
>JAWODZ010000099.1:0-43337 GCA_046483025.1 bacterium | reverse complement strand
GCAAAAACTACCTGATCAATATTTTCCTGTGTTATCAGAGATGGCAGTTCTTCTTCAGCTTTGATCGGAATACCATCAGGGTAAAGACTGCCTGCAAGTTCTGACGGATATCTTCTTCCTTCAATATCAGGAATCTGGGTTGCTGTAAAAGCAACAACCTGATAATCCTTATTATCCCTGAAGTAAACATTAAAATTATGAAAATCTCTGCCTGCCGCCCCCATAATTATTACACGTTTTTTATTCATTTATAATCTCCTAATATTTTAATTTTATTATTTAAATTTCTTTTACCAACATAATCATTACTCGAATCCTTGTAAATATCGAAAATAAAGTTGTTGTCTGATATATCTATACATATAGATAATAGTTTTATCCCTCTGTATGCTTCTGCTTGTTTTTCCTTAAGGTTAAATCAAAGACTTCATCCAGAGATTCTACCTTATAAAATACTGTCTTTTTCATAATATCTTCTGGAATTTTGGTGAGATCTTTTTCATTTCTTTTAGGTATTATCACCTTTTTAATACCAGAGCGGCTTGCTGCCAGGACTTTTTCTTTTATCCCCCCAACAGGCAACACCTTTCCTCTCAAAGTTATCTCTCCGGTCATGGCAATCTTATGATTTACCGGGTAATTAGAGATAACTGATGCTAAAGAAGTAGCCAAAGTAACTCCTGCAGAAGGTCCGTCCTTGGGGGTTGCTCCCTCCGGAATATGAATATGTATATCATGCTGCTTGAAAAAATTTTTATCAATACCTAATTTTTCCATGTTTGATTGTATATAGGATAACGCTGCATGGGCAGATTCTTTCATCACATCTCCCAACTGTCCGGTAAGTTTAAGAACCTTGCCATCACCTTTCATCTTGGTTGCTTCCACAAAAAGAATAACTCCTCCGGCTGAGGTCCAGGCTAAACCTGTAGCAACGCCAATATCATCTTTTCTGCTCGCTACTTCGGAAAAAAACTTTTTAGGACCCAGAAGTTCTACAATAGTATTTAAGTTAATAGACATTTTTTTCACTTTACCTTCTACGATCTTTCTGGCAACTTTCCGGCAGCAATGTCCAATTTCTCTTTCCAGATTTCTTAAGCCTGCTTCTCTGGTGTAGTCATTAATTATTTTTTTGAGACCTGTTTTAGTAAAACGAATCTGTGATGATTTTAATCCATTTTCCTCTCTCTGTCGGGGTACCAGAAACTTTTGTGCAATCTGCAGTTTTTCTTCCTGAGTATACCCCGGAAGTCTGATGATTTCCATACGGTCCAGAAGTGGCGGAGGAATGGTTTCTGTAATATTAGCTGTGGTAATAAACATCACTTTTGAAAGATCATAGCTTACTTCAAGATAATGATCTGAAAAAGTGTCATTCTGCTCCGGATCCAAAACTTCGAGCAGGGCAGAAGCAGGATCACCCCGAAAATCTTTACCTACTTTATCAATCTCATCCAGCATGAATACAGGATTACTTGAACCAGATTTTTTGATACCCTGAATAATCCGTCCGGGTAAAGAGCCGATATAGGTTCTTCTGTGTCCTCTGATCTCAGCTTCATCCCTGATACCACCCAGAGAATAGCGGACAAACTTTCTGTCCATGGCTCTGGCAATTGATTTACCCAAAGATGTTTTACCAACACCCGGGGCACCCACAAAACAGAGTATGGGACTATGGGGATTTTCTTTTAATTTCTGGATTGAAAGGAATTCAAGAATTCTATCTTTAACATCTTCCAGATCATAATGATCTTCATCCAGGATTGTTTTTGATTTATTTATATCAATGTTATCTTCAGTATATTTTTTCCACGGCAGTTCTGTTAACCAGTCAATATAAGTTCTGGCTACCGTATATTCAGCAGCCTGAGGAGGCATTTTGGAAAGTCTGTCCAGTTCCTTGGTTGCTTGTTCTCTGGCCTCTTTTGACATGCCTGATTTTTTAATCTTTTCCCGATATTTTTCTAACTCTTGGGTACGTTCATCCTTTTCTCCCAGTTCTTTGCGAATAGCCTTTAGCTGTTCTCTTAAAAAATACTCTTTCTGCCCATCCTCAATCTTACTTTTTACTTCAGATTGAATTTTATCTCCCAATTTTAAAAGTTCCAGTTCTCTGTTTAAATAAATTAAAAGTTTTCCCAGCCTTTCTTCAACATCAATTGATGCAAGAATTTCCTGTCTGTTTTTTATATCAATTTTAAGATTTGAGGTTATCAGATCAGCTATACGCCCCGGATTATCAATATCTGCAACCACTGAAGACAGCTCATCAGGAATAAAGGGCGATAAATTTATAATCTGCTGAAATACATCCGTAACTTCCCGTACCAAAGCTTCGATCTTTACAGATTTTGTAGGAGGACTTTCTTCAATAACTTCAACTTTAGCCTTCAAGTACGTATCTTCTTTTATAAGTTCTTTTAATCTTATTCTTGACAGTCCTTGTATCATTAATCCCATGTTGCCGTCAGATACTCGAAACATTTTTAAAATTAAAACTGCTGTACCCACTTTATAAAGAGGTATAACATTTTCATCTTCATCAGATTTTCGAGCAAAAATACCGATAATTTTTCTCTGACTCAAAACTTCATTGATCATAGCCATTTGTTCTTCATCAGATATAACTAAAGGCGCAACAACATAGGGAAAGATTAATATATTGGACATAGGTAAAACTGGTATCTCTTCAGGGATTTCAGGAATATTCTTAAAATCTCCCGGCTGATGTATTATACTGTTTCTATTGTTACTCATATATTTTCCATATTTTAAAATTATTCAATCTCAATATTGAATTTATCTCGAAATTTGTATTTTTTCTTTGGAAGGCGTATTTCTAAAAATCCATCTTCATAGTTTGCGGATAAACTATCAATATCAACTTCTCCGGCAATACTTATTCTTCTCTCAAAAGGTCCATAATTAATTTCCATTTTATGATAATGACGTTTTTCTTTTGATGGTACTACTTGTCTAACTCCTCTGATATATAGTAAACCGTCTTTATAGGTTATGGATACTTCATCAGGTTTAATAAGTCCTAACTCCACTATTACTACATATTCAGAATCAGTTTCATACACATCAATCTGCGGCTTCCAGCACACCTCTTTTTTATATATTGAGGGAAAAGAAGTTCCAAAAAAATTTGAGAGAAAAAATTCTGTCTCATCATCATAAGAATCAAATAAATCACGTAACTTAAACTTATTAAATTTTTTCATAAAATAAACCTATATATTATAATTTTACTTCTTGTAGAAAAGTTATGTTAATATAAATAATACTACTTAAAAATTAAAAAATCAAGAGGAAAATGTATGGCAGTAAAACTATTTATTAAATTTCTAATAATTTTACAAAAAAAAATCAGTAAATGTAGTTCTTACTTATAGTGAAAAAAAATATTAAGAATTAGTGGTTGATTCTGCTTATCTAATAATTTAAAAAACAATACATTAAAATGATTAAAAAAACTTGTCTGAAAAAATTATACAATCTAATAATTCTTTACTTTTTCTAAATATCACAGATAAATATATAAAATAATAACTGATATTCTAAAATTAGCAAGAAAATTATTAATAGAAACTAAAATATACTGATTAGTCTTCTGTTTCCTTTACGATGAAATTTAACTTCACCATCTTTCTTGGCAAATAGAGTATCATCACTACCCCTGCCGACATTAATTCCAGGATGGAATTTTGTACCTCTCTGTCTTACTAAAATACTACCGGCAGAAACAACATGACCATCAAACCTTTTGACACCTAAAAATTTTGGATTGCTGTCTCTTCCATTTTGAGTACTTCCAACCCCTTTTTTATGAGCCATGATACATCCCTTATTACTTTATTTTTTCTTTGATTTACCTGATTTCTTTGAAGAAGAACTTTTCTTTGATCCAGATTTAGTGCTGCCTTTTGATTTAGCTTTAGTACTAGCAGATTTAGTACTTTTTCTTGCAGAGCTTTTCTGTTTACTTTTCTTTGTCTTAGAAGCTGTCTTCTTATCAGAACCCTTTTTCTGTGTGGTATCCTTCGCAGTTTTATCCTTGCTCTTTTTTGCTGAAGATGTAGTTTTTCCCCCGGCAGCAGATTTTAAAGTTGTTTTAGCCTTGGATTTTGCAGTCTTTTTGCCTTCTGAGGGTTTCTTTCCGGCCTTGGCAGACTTTTTTGTTTCAGGAGCTGTTTTAGTTTCCGTTTCTTTCTTTGAAGGAGCAGCTTTTGTTCCAGCAGTTTTCTTTTTTGCTTCTGCTGTTTTGGAAGCAGTAGTTGATTTTTTAGCTATGCCGGAGACTTCAATTGATTTTATTTTTATTTCAGTATAATCCTGCCGATGTCCTTTGAAAACCCGATATTTTTTTCTTCGTTTTTTCTTGAAAACTAATACTTTCTTCTTCTTTCCATGAGAAACAACTTCCGCTTTTACTAGAGCATTTTTTACAACCGGTTTCCCGATTTTTACATTATTATCATCAACATAAAGCAATACATCTTTTACATCTATTACATTACCAATGTCAGTATCTATTTTATTGACTTTGATTTTCTGGTCCTCTCTAACCTTCCACTGTTGACCACCTAATTCAACGATAGCATACATATATATACTAACCTCCTCTACATGTCCATAATTTCGGCATTAAATATAAGAATTTTATAGTATGAAGTCAAGATTTATTTAACTTTTTATCTGGCACCCCTCGAAAATTTACGGAAATAGATTCAACGATGACTGCTGACAAGCTTCCCTTTTATTGGGGAATGAATTTATTAACTCCCGCAGGAGATATTCTGATACCTTCTGAAAGCCTGTAGAAGACATAATCAGGAATATCTTTGAATCTATTTTTTTCAAGTAATCTGGTATTGTTTATTTTTAGAGGGTGCCAGAAAAAAACCAAAAAAATACTTGACATTAAAAAAAATAATATATAAATTATTTTTTAATTGTGTAAGATAAAAATAAGGATTATATACTTCTCATGATAAATCTGCTTAATAAAAATTTCTTTAACTATTATTTTAGCTGGTATTTTTTTTACTTCCAAGCAGTGGGAGGTATTTCTTCAACTTAGATTAAGATTATATAAAATTAGAAATTCAGCCCACTGCCTTAAAAAGCGTGGGCTTTTTTATTGTCAAATCAGGAGGTTTAATGGATAATAACATAAAAAATCTCAGAAAACAAATTATGACTATTGATAAAAAAATCATTAAACTACTTAAAAATCGTATTTGCCTAAGTAACAAAATTGGCATGATAAAAAATCAAAGAGGGCTTAAGATCAAAGACCTTGAACAAGAAAAAAGAATTCTTGCCCAAACCAAAAACACTCCTCATGATCCTATACCTACAAAAGATCTTATTAAAATATTCACCTCTATTATTAAAATATGCAGACAATCCCAGAAAAAATTAAAAAAATATCATTCTATACAAAAAGACGGGGAAAAAAATGATTATTGTAATGAAAAATAATGCCAAGCAAAATCATATTGAATCTATTATAAAAAAGCTGGAGGACAAAGGACTTGAAGTACATCCTGATATTGGTTCGAATCAAACCATCTTAGGGATAATTGGTGATACCCACACACTTGATCCTCGTGATTTTGAAGTGGAAGATGGTGTGCAGGAAGTATTAAGAGTAACAGAGCCCTATAAACTAGCCAGCCGTTCTTTTCATCCCAATAACACTATCATTCAAATAAAAGATATACACATAGGCGGTGATGAAGCTGTAATTATAGCAGGCCCATGTTCTGTAGAAAGTGAAAAACAAATTAATGCAATTGCAAAAGTAGTAAAAAAAGCTGGTGCTAAAATACTTCGAGGCGGGGCATATAAACCCAGAACCTCACCTTACAGCTTTCAGGGACTGGGAAAAAAAGGATTAAAATATTTACAAAATGCCGGACAAAAGTTTGATCTTCTTACCATATCTGAAGTCATGGATACTAACAAAGTTGGTCTGATATCCTCCTGTATTGACATTCTTCAGATTGGAGCCAGAAATATGCAGAATTTTTCTCTTCTCAAAGAGGTGGGAAAAACCCAAAAGCCCGTGTTTCTCAAAAGAGGAATGTCTGCTACAATCAAAGAACTTTTAATGGCAGCTGAATATATTATGTCCAAGGGCAATAAAAATGTTATACTCTGTGAACGCGGAATCCGCACTTTTGAAACCTCTACCAGAAATACTATGGATATCTCATCCATTCCTGTAGTGAAAGAACTCAGTCATTTGCCAATTTTTGCTGATCCGAGTCATGGAACCGGAAAACGAAATATGGTTGCTCCCCTTGCCAGGGCAGCCATTGCAGCCGGAGCTGACGGAATTATGGTTGAAGTCCATAATCAACCTGAAAAGGCATTGTCAGATGGTTCTCAATCTCTGTACCCTGAAGAGTTTGAAACCCTAATGGAGGAACTAAAAGTTATAACATGGTCAATAGGAAGAAAAATGACAAATAATAAAATAAAGGAATAGAACAATGGATCATCATAAAACTATTGGTATTATTGGACTGGGTCTTATAGGAGGTTCTTTAAGTATGGCCCTAAAAAAAAAGTGCCCAGCTCAAAAAATAATCGGAGTTGATGATCAACAATCCACTGATTATGCCTTGTCAATTCACTCCATTGACAAATCTTTTTCCATGCAAGAAGTTAAAAAATGTACTGAAATATGTGATATCATTTTTTTATGCACTCCTATTAATCAGATAATCAATCTTATCCCCACTATTTCTAAATCCATTAAACCTGGAACCTTGATTACAGATGTAGGCAGTACAAAACGTGCCATAGTTAAAGAAGCACAGAAATATTTTTCCCAGGACACCTACTTTATTGGAGGCCATCCCTTAACCGGAAATGAAGGATACGGAATCAAATCAGCGGATCCCATGATGTTTGAAAATGCTGTTTATGCACTTACACCCTCTCAGCATATTCCCCAGGAACTTATTAGATATCTGGGCACCTTATTAGAAACAATTGGTGCAAAAATATATTTTTTGAGTCCGAACTTACATGATAGAATAGCAGCTGGTGTCAGTCATCTGCCTCAGTTACTGGCAGTTACTCTGGTAAATCTGATTGCAAGGCATCAAACAACTTCTTCTCATTACCTTAAATTAGCAGCAGGTGGATTTCGTGACCTGACCAGAATTGCTTCCAGTCCTTATGATATATGGGATGATATTATTAAAACAAATGGAGATGAAATGTCACTTTACATAGAGGAATTCACCAATCAGCTGCGAATAATTCAAAAAAAACTTATGAAAAACAGTTTGAATGAAGATTTTAAAAATGCTGCAAAAATCAGATATTCCATCCCCAAGGATATGAAAGGATTCTTACAGCCCACCTATGATCTGAGCATAGAAGCTGAGGACAGACCGGGTATTATTGCTGAAATTTCCTCTGCTATGGCTAATAATAATATTAATATTAAAGATATTGAAGTGCTAAAGGTGCGGGAAGGTGAATCAGGGATCTTGCGTATTTCTGTGGAAACACTTCAGGACAGAGAGAATACTCAAAGCATACTCAGTGATTTGGGGTATGATGCAAAACCAAGGGATTAACGTTTTATGCAATACAGATTAAAAAAATGTAAAAATCTAAAAGGATCAATTTCAATACCCGGGGATAAATCTATCTCACATCGGGCCTTGCTGATGAGTGCCATAGCAGAAGGCAAAACTATAATTAAAAACCTCTCATCCTGTCAGGATGTTCAGTCTACTCTACACTGCCTGATGAAATTGGGGGTGCATTTTACTTCTAATCTACATTCCATAGAGATTAATGGTCAGGGACTGTATGGACTGCATCCTTCCTCAACTCCTTTAAACGCCGGCAATTCAGGAACCACAGTACGACTGCTTTCCGGAATCCTGGCAGCGCAGCCGTTTCATTCAGTCATCTCAGGAGATCAATATTTATCCAAACGTCCCATGGACCGGATTATATATCCGCTGAAAAAAATGGGAGCGCATATTAAAGGTACAAAAGATAAGTATCTTCCCCTGCACATACAGGGAAAGCCTCTCTTTTCCTTTGAGTACCATTCTCCGGTAGCAAGTGCCCAGGTAAAATCCTGTATCCTGCTGGCCGGACTTTATACCGATGGTGATGTTTCAGTTACTGAACCGTTTCCCTCCCGGGATCATACTGAAAAAATGCTGTCAAGCTTTGGGGTAAATATTAAAAAAAATAATACATGTACTATTATTCAGGGAGTGAAAAAATTAAAGGCTATTGAAATCAAAATCCCCGGAGATATTTCATCTGCGGCATTTTTTATTGCTGCAGCACTTCTGATAAAAAATTCCGATTTAACTCTGATAAATACCGGCATAAATCCGACCCGAACCGGCATACTTAAAGCTTTGGAAAAAATGGGAGCCAAAATATTTTATGATAATGTATACCATCTGAATCTTGAACCAGTAGCTGATCTCAATATTACTTCACAAGAATTAAGCGGCACCACTATTGAAAATCCTCTTATTCCCCAAATCATAGATGAAATCCCCATTCTGGCCATAGCTGCTACTCAGGCACAAGGAGAAACAAAAATTGTTGATGCTGAGGAACTCAGAGTAAAAGAGACAGACAGAATCCATTCACTGTATGTTAATTTAAAAGCTATGGGAGCTGAAGTAACTGAGCTAAAAGATGGGCTGATCATCCGGGGACCGACAGAACTCCACGGAGCAGAAATTGAAACTTTCGGAGATCACCGTATTGCTATGGCGTTCTCCATAGCAGGATTACTGGCTAAAGGAAATACAATTATAAACAACAGTGAATGTACGAATATCTCATTCCCCGGTTTTTTTAAAACACTTGAAGGTGTTTATGCCTGAGATTAAAAAAATATACGCTGTTATTGGAGATCCTGTAGAACATTCAGTATCACCTCTCATTCATAACTTCATTTTTCAGCAGCTTGGTCTCCCCTATTCCTATCAAAAAATTAAAATAGAAACTTTTCAATTAAAAGAATTTATTATCAGGTGCAGGGAAAATGACCTGCAGGGCTTTAATGTCACCTTACCTCATAAAGAAACCATTATTTCTCTGCTGGATAAAACAGAGGGGCAAGCCCGGTCCACGGGTGCTGTAAATACGGTGATTAATAAAAATTCTATCCTGAAAGGATTTAATACTGATGTGACTGGTTGTTTTTACGCTCTAAAAAAATCATCCTGGAGGCAAACCGGAAGGATAGTGATCCTGGGAGCAGGTGGTGCCTGCAGGGCTGCGCTAATTGCACTCACCCGCTTTAATCCATATTCGGTAACTATAATCGCCCGATCCCCGGACAGGGCTTATGAACTAAAAAAAATATTTTCTGACCAGGTAAAATTTGATATTTATGCAGAGAATATTAAATTTCAGAACATGGAAGAGCTGCTTACTGATGCATCTGTTTTGATTAATACAACTCCTGTTGGTATGTGGCCTCGAATCCAGAACTCCCCAGTTCCTGAACCGGATACTATTCCTCAACATCTCATTGTTTTTGATATGGTGCCTAATCCAGTCTACACAACGCTCCTTAAACAAGCCAAACAAAGAGGCGCAGAAATAATAAGTGGACTTTCCATGCTTATCTTCCAGGCAATTGCTTCTCAGGAGATCTGGCTGAACCAAAAACTTCCTGAAAGATTATTTGATAAAGTATGGACACATTTAATTGAAAAAATGGGCACATAGCATGAGTAAGATTAAAATCCTGACTGCAGGTGAATCCCATGGTAAAAAAATCACCGGAATCATTGAAGGACTTCCTTCCGGACTTCCTCTGAACAGAGAAAAAATTAACTATCAGCTGCAACGCAGGCAAAAAGGGGTTGGCAGAGGCGGAAGAATGAAAATTGAAAAAGATCAGGTGAAAATTCTGTCTGGAGTCCGATTCGGTACAACCATGGGAAGTCCCATAACCATCCAGATAACCAACCGGGACTGGGATAACTGGAAAAAAATTATGGCAGTATGGAGGAAAAATGACACCAAACCGCTAACAGTTCCCCGCCCCGGTCATGCTGATCTGGCTGGTTCCATAAAATATAACACCTCTGACATCCGGAACATTCTGGAAAGAGCTAGTGCCCGGGAAACAGCTGTTAGGGTAGCAATAGGATCCATCCTGCAACAGTTTCTGGAATTGTTTGGAATAACTGTAATTAGTCAGGTCATCTCTGTTCATGATATTACAGCACCAGTAACATTCAGGAATCTTTGTGAACAGCCCAACCTGGACATTACTGATCAACTCAAAGAAATGACAAAAAAAGCCAGACAATCCGCTCTAAACTGCTGTGATCCTGAAACTGAAAAAAAGATGATTAAAAAAATAAAACAGATACAGAAAAAAGGAGATTCTCTGGGAGGAAGTTTTGAGATTGCCGGTTTAGGGGTCCCTGTTGGTCTGGGAAGCCACATTTCTCCGGATACCAGACTGGACAGTATTATTGCAGCAGATATGATGAGTATTCCGGGAATTAAATCAGTGGAAATTGGTCTGGGTGCGGAAAGCAGTACCCGTCTGGGTTCGGAAATGCATGATCCTATAGTTCCGGGAGTAAACGGCCGACCGGAACGATCCTCAAACCGGGCCGGCGGTATAGAAGGAGGTATCAGTAATGGTGAACCAATTATAGTCCGGGCTGTTATGAAACCTATACCCACTCTGAAACATCCTCTCCCCTCTGTTGATTTAATGACCGGAAAAGCGGTTGCTGCACATAAGGAGCGCACTGATACCTGTAGTGTTCCCTCTGCCTCTGTTGTGGGAGAGGCAATGCTTGCTATTTCTCTAGGAAAGGTATTATGTGAAAAATACGGAGGAGACTCTGTGCAGGAAATGAGGAGATATTTTAGTGCTTATTCTGCCTCCTGAAATACAAAACATCTATATCATGGGATTTATGGGATGTGGAAAAACCACTGTAGGTTCTCTGCTTGCCGAAAAATTAAACTGCCCCTTTAAAGATACAGATGCCATCATAGAAAAAAAAATAGGTCTCTCAATTTTTCAGATTTTTGAAAAACAGGGGGAAGAAAAATTCCGGTACTATGAAAAGGAAGTGATCTCAGAAATATGTCAGCTCCATAATCAGATTATTGCTCTTGGCGGTGGAGCAGTACTGAGTTCGGAAAACTGGAATAAAATATCTTCTACTGGTTTTACTATTACACTTTCCTTTTCCCCTGAGATACTTATTTCTCGTTTGAAACAAGACAGTAAACGACCGCTGTTACACAGCAGTAATAATCGTATGCAGCTTATTAAAGAGCTGATAGAAAAACGCCAATCCTATTACCATAAAGCTGATCTCTACCTGCACTTTGATTCTGCTCCGGAATCGGATATCATAGTTAAAAAAATCATATCACACCTTATCTCAAAAAAAATAGTTTAATGAAAAAAGTCAGAGTCAAACTGAAAAATTACAGTTATAATATTTTGATAAAAGCCGGTTTACTCGACCAGGCCAGAAAAATCATAACCAAGACTTCATCCTCTGATTCTCTGATAGTAATCTCCGATAAAACAGTATCCCGGCTTTATTCCCGGCGACTTCTGCAGAATCTCTCCGGAACAGGAGTAAATACTGAACTTATTACTGTACCGGATGGTGAACACTCCAAATCTATAGAAACTCTTAAGGACATTTATATTAAACTCATAAAACTCAAAGTAAAAAGAGACAGTTGTATCATAGCCCTGGGTGGAGGGGTAATCGGTGACCTGGCAGGATTTGCAGCAGCCACCTTTTTGCGGGGAATTCCCTACATTCAAATACCGACCACACTACTTGCCCAGGTGGACAGCAGTGTGGGTGGTAAAACAGCCATTAATCATCCGCTTGGCAAAAATTTAATCGGAAATTTCTATCAGCCGCTGATGGTACTTATCGATCCCTTGGTACTTAAAACGCTGGATAAACGGGAGATCAATTCCGGGCTGGGAGAAATAATCAAATACAGTCTGATCAAAGAAAATAATTTATTCGATCTTTTAAAAAATAGTATAAATACATTCTATACCTTTAATGATATTAATCTGATCTCTCAGGTGATTTATCAGTGCTGCCGTATTAAAGCTGATATTGTTAGCAAAGATGAAAAAGAAAAAAACCTGAGAAAAATTTTGAACTTTGGACACAGCATTGGTCACGCACTGGAAGCTGTCACTGATTATACCTTTTTCAGACACGGAGAAGCTGTTTTGTATGGCATTAAATGGGCTGCTTTTGTATCACAACAAAAGGGTTTAATTAATAAATCTGATTTTAAAAGAATCGAATCTCTTTTAAAACTTATCTCTTTACCTCCACTCCCTGAGGACATTAATGAAAACAATCTTTTTTATAAGACTCTGATCGATAAAAAACAAACCCATCAGGGATTGAATATTGTTCTATTAAAAGTAATAGGGAAAACTGAAATCATTAAAGAGAATAATCTTAAATCTTATATTAAAATCTGGCTGGAATATGAAAAAAACAATTAGAAATATAAAAATAATGGTTATTCATGGACCTAATCTAAATCTGCTGGGGAAGAGAGAACCGGAATTATATGGCACCCTGACCCTGAGGGAAATTAATAAACAGATTACAGATTTTGCCAGGTCAAAATCTGTAAAAGTCAAAACCTTTCAGTCTAATCATGAAGGGAAAATAATCGACTGTATTCAAAGAGCAGAGAAAAAATATACCGGTATTGTCATCAATCCCGGTGCCCTTACACATTACAGTTATACCATCAGAGACGCAGTTGCTGCTGTTTCCATCCCAGTGGTGGAAGCCCACCTGTCTGACATTCATCATCGGGAAGATTTCAGAAGAATTTCGGTTATTTCACCTGTGTGTGTAGACCAAATCTCTGGCTTGGGGGTAGAGAGTTATATGAGAGGGATTGAGCGGATTTTAAAAAAAATTAAATAATATCGGTTTATTTTGACATGCCTGAGAAAGCAGACATCCAGGGATGGTAGTAGGAAGAAGTATGGTCTTGTCCTGAAATAGGTTTACAACTAAAACAACAATTTTTCCCCTTCTGTTTCCCAATCTTATTTAATCTTAAAACCTCCTCTCCCTCGTTTATCTTTAACTCAAAATAATAATTGACAATCCTGTCATACTGTGGAACGAAGTGACGAAGAAGTTATCCTGCTCGACCGCAGTGAGCAAAGAATCTCACGCCACTGAGGGTACAGTAAAGTATCAAGTTTTAATGGAAATGAATATAATTTTTTAAAGAATCATCCTTTATCAATAAAAAACCGTTATACCTATTCACTTAGTGGCATGAGATTCTTCACTCGCTATGCTCGTTCAGAATGACATTGTGGAAAGACTCTCTTGAAAACTGTAAACTATTTTACACGACGACATCTATTACTTCCCTCTCCTCCCCCTAAATTCCCGGTTTCGCGGGAATGGCAATCATTTTAATATGTACAAGAAACACAAAACACCTGCAGTCCTGTTATACCAGCGGACAACATACATCCAGAAGAGGATATTACTCCCCAACCACTTCATCTTCACTCTGATTTAGATAGAGAAACCGGTTTACCAAATTAATATATTTACTCCAGCGTTTCCCAGGTTCTGTATCTCTATCAATTATATGTTGAAAAGCATTAGCTTTAGAATCCATTTCATCAGAGTAATACAAAATTATTGCTTCCAGAGTTTTGGGGAGCACTGGTGAACCATGTTCATATTCACCCTGATGACTTAGAATCAGATGAATGATATTTTTTTTCATTTCTTCCGGAAAAGAGGATTCTTCTTCAATTTCCTCTACAGCTTTTCTGACCTGCTGGGCCCCAATGGAGATATGGCCCCAGAGTCTTCCCTGATCAGTAAAATCAATAAATCCTTTTTCATATCCATACTCATCTATTTTACCAATATCATGTAGCAAAGCTCCGGTTAAAAGAAGGTCACGGTTACAATGGGGATAAAGCATGCTCATGCTCTCGCATATTTCACACACAGATAGAGTGTGCTCACACAAACCACCAATATAAGCATGATGCCAGAGTTTTCCCCCTGGAGCTATTTTAAATTTTTCCACCCGGTTATTCTTATAAAAAACTTTATCAATAAGTTTTTTCAGATCAGGATTAGAAATAGAGGTAATTTTTGTCTCGATTGTTTCCCACAGTTTTTCTATATTTTTCTTGGTTTGAGGAATAAAATCTCTATGCAGTACATTATCTTCTTGTTTTGCTAAACGAATTTTTTTTATATTAAGCTGTTTAGTCTCTCGATATAATTCAACCAATCCCTGTACTTTAATTATATCACCTTCAGATATTTCTTTGTAAATTGGTTCTGCCTGATCCCATAGTTTGGCTCCGATCCTTCCGGTAGCATCTCCCAGTTCAAGGTGTAAATAGGGTTTATTATTTTTGGTTGACCGTAATTCTGATTTTCTCACTATAAAAAAAGAGGTGATGGTCTGATTTTCTTGGAAATTTTCAATTTTTTCAAGATTATTTTTAAAGTCCATAATTTTTCTCCAGAGTTATCTTATTATCAAATGATCCCAACCGGTAGCATCCAGTTTGGTTGTATCTGTCATATTAGAGTGATAAAAATTATAAATGGAGAGTTCAACCTGATCTCTGTAATGATCATCAAAAGGCTGACCGGACTGTCCGGTTGAAAGTACTGAAATAGAACTGTTTTTGCCTTGCAAATCTATGATCATTTTAGCCCCGGGGATCGACTGTACAGAAAATAATGAATTCAAATCACTAGTGTATTTATCTATGGTATGAAAAGAACCGCCTGCTGCAAAAGATCCCAGATTATAGGTGCTTTTTAAAAAAGGATTAGCCCCCATGGGATTCTGCAACCAAAACCTGTGAAGAGCACCCCAAGACCATTGTGAAATATCCTCGCTTAATTTATTTTGGAGATATTCAACTGCCTCTTTGAAGGAATCTATCAAAATAGAAATAGCTGCATTTCCTGAATATATATCATTTATTATTGAATAGACTATTTCATAATACAAGGGATTACAAAGAAGAATTATAGTAATCAAACTGTCACTGATTTCATTTTCTAAACTCTTCCGGAAAATTTTATACATAAAAGTTTGAAAAAATACAGCTTCACTGCTTCCTGCTTTCATGTCCCCCTTCCATACGGTTAACTTTTCTAATATATCTCGTTCTATTTTCTTTTTAAAATTACAGGGATTGATTAGAGAAGTAATTTTCTTCTTCAGAGTATCAGCATAAATAGAATATTCATCTGATTGCATTCTTTTCACATCCTGCATTGAGATGCTGTCCTGCTGATCCAGCAATTGATGTACTCTAATCTTACGTCCTAACTGAGAAATAATTAATGAATTTTTTGATGAGGTGGTTTGCAAATCACCATTCATATCATATCCTTCAGCAGCATATACTCTACTGTTATGTATGGTTTCCTTATCAGCATAGAAAAAGCTTAAGGAATTTGAATAATTATTTTGAACTGCTTTATCAAAATCTTTCCTATCTCTGGCCTTTCCAATTTGATAAAAAGTATCCCATAAAGTATGTAATTCAAAACCTGGCCAGTCAATCATAACATACTCCGTTATAGATGACTCTGTTTTACTATTAATCGGGATAAGAGGACGGTTATCTAATTGATAACTTTTAACATTCAAAGATGAATCCGGTGCAATTTTAAGTGTATCGTTATAGGTCGTTAAGGAAAAAACAGAGGACAAATCTTGTATAGGACGAAACCGCACTGCGTGATTTTTGGGATTGCCGGCTCCCCAGATTATATACTCATTGTACCCCATTAAAACACCGGGAATTCCAGGAATTGAAAATCCATACATATTGGTTATTTTACCCGCTAGATGAATTTCATAAAAAATACAGGGAATGACCGGATTAGTATTAACTATCAATGAAACTAAAGGGGCGGAGGAAAGACTCTTGTTTTCTGACAGCATAAAAGCACAAAAATCATAACCAATCCTGGGAAAAGATGCAGGTAGAGGATCTGTTAACAATGGCTTTAAAAAAGCAAAAAGCTTACTGTTTGCTAATATTTTTTTCTCTTTAGAATAGGAGAAATGTTTTTTAAATTTAGTTGTTCCAAGTGTGTCTGTTAAAAAATCTTTAATTAAATCAATTTTCCACCCTCTGTCCATTTGCCATTCCCAGAACTGCATAATGGAAATACAATCCTCTATAGTCCATATTTCAGGTGTATAGTAAAGGAGTTTATACTCAATGGGAAGATTATCATTTTCTATATAGCAATTTATTCCCTCAACATAAGCTTCAAGAGCCTGTTTTGCATCAGATGATAAATTTGATGCAATCTGTTGTGCTCTTCTTTTAAAACCCAGTTTGAGTATTGTTTTATCATGCTTAATAGTTAGGGAACCGAAAATCTCTGAAAGCTTGCCCTGGGCAGCTCGTTTTATGATATCCATTTGCCAGAAACGGTCCTGTGAGGTTATAAATCCTTGAGTAAAATAAAGATCATACTCGTTTTGAGCTACGACATGAGGAATGCTGTATTTATCACGATAAACATCGACTTTTGTATCTATACAAGCTATATCCAAAGTAATATTAGTTTTAGGGAGTGATTGTGTTACCATTTGATAAGCAAAATAACATATGAACGTTAATGATAGTAAAATTATAGTGAATATGATAAAAACTATTCTGACACTCTTATTCATCTTTTCCTTAAAGAATTTTTAATTATTGACTGAGCTTAACATTACAAATTGTTTTTATAAATGTCAAGCAAATTATAGAATGCTCAAAAAAATTTGACATTTAGGGAACTATCTGCTATCTTTATTAATAAGAGAGCTAGTATTATGGCAGATAATATAAAAAAGAAATTAATCATAAAACAAATTTTATCCAAGATATGGCACATCCTGTTCAGCCAGTAAAGTAAGAGACAGTACTGTTTTTTAATGTAAATTTAAAAAATATTATACGGATATCTCTTATTAAAACTTTTTGCTAAAAAAAATTGATTATTCCAGGAAACATGCTACAATAATTTAAGAAACTTCATAAAGGATTTTACAGATATGAAAAAAAGAATAATATTAATTTCAAACCGTTTACCCGTGACTATTAAAACCAGAGGAAAATCAATAGAAATCATTCAAAGTGTCGGTGGCTTAGCAACTGGAATGGGATCTTTCTATAAAAACTACAATTGTAAATGGATTGGTTGGTGTGGTCTGGCAACTGATTTTCTGGATACCGGAATCAAGAAAGAAGTAGAAAAACGTCTAATTAAAGATTATAAAAATTATCCGATTTATTTAACCAGAAATGATATAAAAAATTATTACTCAGGTTTCTGTAACAGAACAATCTGGCCTCTCTTTCACTATTTCCCGGAATCAGTGATATATAGAGATGATCAATGGGAATCCTATAAAAGGGTTAATGAATTATTCTTTAAAACTGCCAAAAACATTATAAAACCAGGTGATACTATTTGGGTACATGATTATCATCTTTTTCTTTTACCACAAATGCTAAAAAATGAATTTCCACAATCCCAAATCGGTTATTTTTTACATATACCTTTCCCTTCCTATGAAATTTTTCGCCTCTTACCCTGGAGTAGAGAAATAATTAAGGGTATAATGGGAGCAGATCTTATTGGTTTTCACACCTATGACTATGTCAGACATTTTACCAGTAGTGTACGACGTATTCTCGATTATGATCATGAATTTGGACATTTCTCAGTTGATCATAGATTAGTTAATGTTGATTCCTTTCCTATGGGAATAGATTATAATAAATTCTATAATATATCCCCTGATAAAAAATGGGAAAAAGAAATAACAGATCAATGTAAGTTACAAAAAGGATGCAAAATCATCTTATCTGTTGATAGATTAGATTATAGCAAAGGAATTCCTAAAAGACTAGAAGCATTTGACTATTTTCTCGATAAATATCCTGAATACAAGAAAAAAGTCGTTCTCATTATGGTTGCCGTTCCTTCCAGAACCAGTGTGAAAAAATATCGGGAACTTAAAAAATATGTTGATCAATTAGTAGGCCGTATTAACGGCAAGCACGGTTGCATAGAATGGACTCCTGTTGTCTATATGTACCGATCTTTAGATTTCAAACATCTGACCACTATTTATAGTTTAGCAGATGTCTGTCTGGTAACTCCGATCAGAGATGGTATGAATCTAATTGCCAAGGAATACATTGCAACTAAAAAGCATGGTAAAGGTGTGCTCATTTTAAGCAGTATGGCCGGTGCAGTAAGCGAACTTGCAGAATCCATAATCGTTAATCCAAATAACAGAGAAGAAGTAGCTGATTCAATAGATAATGCACTTAAAATGTCAGAAGAAGAACAGATCAAAAAAAACAGAACAATGCAGAATCGAATTAAGGAGTATGATGTAAAGAACTGGGCATGGGATTTTATGGATAGACTTTCACATATAAAATCTCTACAAGAGCAAATAACTGGTAGCAGATTGATTAAAAAAAGTAGAAATAAACTTGTTGAAGACTTCAGGAAAAGCAAAAAAAGAATTATATTTCTTGACTACGATGGTACTCTTGTTCCTTTTACTAAAAAATATGATGAAGCACGTCCAGATACGGAGCTGTCTGCATTATTAACAAGGATGAATAAGAATATTTATAATAGAATGGTTATAATCAGTGGCAGAGACAGAGAAACACTGGACAACTGGTTTGGAGAATTCGATATAGAACTATGTGCTGAACATGGAGCCTGGATCAAAGAAAAAGAAGATAAAAATTGGAAATTAATTGAAGCAATGAGTAATGAATGGAAAAAAGAAATCAGACCAATCTTAGAAAAATATATTTTAAGAACACCAGGTTCAGAGATTGAAGAAAAAACATTCTCACTGGTATGGCATTATAGGAATGTCCATCACGAATTAGGCCAAGTAAGAAAAAAAGAATTGAAAGAAGATCTCATTCATTTTACCTATAATAAAGATTTATCTGTTTTGGATGGAAGTAAAGTGATAGAGGTTAAAAATAGTATTTTTAATAAAGGTCGTGCATTGAATTTCTGGCTTAGTAAAGATAACTATGATTTTACAATGTTTATAGGCGATGATTGGACTGATGAAGATGCTTTTAAGGTTTTAGATAAAGATACCTATTCAATAAAGGTTGGCTATAGTAATACAAATGCACGTTTTTTTCTCTTAAATCATATTGAGGTGCGAAATTTATTGAAATTAATGATTAAGTAACAGATGTTTTTTTTATTATTTCTTATTATTTTTAATAGATTTTGGCGGAAGGATTGGTAGTAATACTGTTGCAGTAGTACCCTCCCCTTCTGTACTACTGTATTGCAAATTCCCTCCATGAGCTTTTAAAATACCATAACAGGCTGAAACTCCCAGACCTGTACCATCTTTTTTAGTAGTAAAGAAAGGATCAAATATTTGTTTCATTTCTTCCCCTTTGATTCCACCTCCTGTATCTATAAAATCTATCTGGACGAACTCTCCTAATTCCATCGTTTTAATCTCTATTTTCCCTTCATTTTTTATTGATTCATATGCATTCTGAATTAAATTCATGAATACTTCCCGCATCTGCTTATCATCTACTGTTAAATGAGGTAAAGAACTATCATATTCTCTATTTATCCTCACTCCATTTTTTGAATACTGTTTTTCAACCAACCCTACTACAAAATCAATTATGGAATGAATATTTACTGGCTGAAAATCTCCAGCACTGGGTGTAGAAAAATTAAGAAGCCTTTTAACAATATTATTAATTTCCCAACATTGGTCTAAAATCTGTTGAACAGGTTCTTTAATATTATTTATATCAGATTCTTCCATAACAGCCATTTCTGCTAAATATATTACTGCAGTTAACTGATTTTTAATTCCATGCGCGACATCTGCTGCAAGTTTCCCCAGCTGAGATAATCGTTGAGATTCCTCAATCTTTTTTCTTTCTGTGATATCTCGAACTATACCACGAACTCCTTGAAACTCCTTTTGCTCAGTATAGATACCAACTGTTTGAATTTCTCCCCATAATACAGTTCTCTTTCTGGTTTTAAGCATTATTTCTTTTTGTTTTTCATCTGATAACCAGGAATCAAATATATCTTGTATTTCTTTTTCCCCATTGTTTTGTACTATATCCTGAATACCTAGTTCTAAAAGAACATCTTTAGGATACCCAAGAGAATCAACAATCGCCTGATTAACATATATAAACTGACCGTTGGAATCGGTTATGAACATCAAATCACTGGCTGTTTCCATAAAGGTTCTAAAGCGGTCCTCAGAATCCTTTAATGCTGTTTCCATTTTTATTCTTTGGGAAATATCATTTACCATACTCTGCATGATACCTGCATCCAAATCTATAGCACTTGTGCTGATTTCAACCGGAAAAGTTCTGCCACTTTTGTGTTTGAATACAGATTCATACCGAATGGATAGAGAATCATCATTTGTTTTCTGAGCTTCCGTAGACTGATGTAATGCATATTCTGTCTGTAATTGATAAAATGAAAATTTTATCAATTCTTCACGTAAATAACCCAGCATTTCACAGGCTTTCCTGTTCACTTCAATAATAAAACCATCAATACTGTAAATAAATATTGCAGTATTGGCGTTTTCAAATAATTGTTGTAGTTGATTAAGTTTGATTCGTAGATTTTCATTCATTTCATTTTGCTCAGCAACTTCATTATGAAGATCATACATTGATGCAAAATTTTCTCTAATATATTGAATAATTTCCTCTACAGCATCATCTACACGACTAATCTGGCCGGTTGGTTGTCTCTTTTCCATAAAAACCGGATTATTATTTTGAACCCTGTTAATACTTTGATATAACTGTGTAATTGGTTGAAATATATGATGTAAAAAAGGAAAAACTAAAAAGGCTATTATGAAAGGAAAGAAGAATATTAACACAACCAAATGACTATTTAATTTAATTGATATAAATAAAACTACTGTTACAGCCAATGACAATAGAAAAATATATAAAGTCAGTTTATAGCTTATTTTAAAATTTTTCATAAAAGGTTGTTGTTAAAATATTCATAAGAACAGATTAATTTGAGTTTACCCTTCTAGTATAATCAGAGGGTATTTGAATCTGTTTTTCCGGAACAACAGAATGAATAATACTCAATCTGTATTCTCCTTTTAAATTTTTTTCCCGCAAATTTACCAGATTGGTATGTTCATATTTATTACCATTTTTATCATAAAGAATTTTAACTTTAGGTCTTCTGATATCCATAATGCTCCGTTGGATAACAAGACCAATCTCATGATTAGAAAGTTCAACCAGTGTGCCTGCTGGATAAACTCCCAGACCTGTAAAAAAATTCTTTAATAAAACCGGATGAAAATCTTTACCCGAGCGACTCATCATATCTTCATAAACATTTTCAGGTCTACTTGATTCATCTAGAGAAGATTTACGCCGATTATTATCATAAAATTTTGATATGGCGATCATCATACTAATTAAATTCAAATTTTCACCAAAAAGTTTCCAGGATATTCCTGTTTGATCATATTTAATAGTATGTTCAAAAGAAACAATAGGGGCTAAAATATGCATCCCTTTTGTCTCCAATAAAACTTTTGCTCCCTTATCAGCCTGGAATGATCGGATTCCATCAGTATTTGAAAAATATTTACCATCTTTTTCATCACTTTTGGATTCAATAATATCCCCCAAATTATGCATTAAAGCAGCTTCACCAATTTGTACCAGAAATTTCTTTTCCAAACCAAGCATCTCAGCCTGCATTAGAGTAAACACACATACATTAAGGTTATGAATTAATAAGTCTTCTTGATTAATCTTAATCGAAGCTAAAAGCAAAAGTAAATTTTCATTAAATAGTATACTTTTAACTAAATTAGAAGAAATTTTCCGCAGGATTTGCATATTAATTGGGTTTTTATTTGCTAGCCCCTCTGAAGTCTCCTGAAGAAATTGAAGACCTTCATTAAAAGAGGTTTGGGTAAAGTGATCTAAGTCATTAAAATCATCAATTTTCTCTTTAATATTTAACTTTTCTAATTGAATATGTTTAATATTCTTGGAAAGTAAATAGGTCTGAATATTATCAATAATATCCGTAAATGTGATATGACCACCTAACACATTAATGAATTCAATTATCTCATATTTCCTGATTCCCAGAGAAAAACGTATTTTTTCAATTCCCAGTTCTTTTAGATCCTGAATAAATGCCTCCCAGCTTCTACTGGACTTGAATAAAGGTTCATTTTCAAATGCTATTTCATCACCAATTATCCCTATCACAATATAATCTCTGTCAATCAGAATAATATCAAGTACTTCAAAAAGATCATTAATTGCACTTAAGGTAATTCGGTGATCTTTACCATAATGATGACTTGCTTGACTGGCTCTGGCCAGACAGCGAATCAAATCTTCAATTTTATCTGTATTTTTATTTTCCATTGCTAATTTTTTTATATTGGGTAAGCATTTGACGACAATGTTTCTTGAAGTATTTACTTCCCCTGTTACTATTGGTTTTTATGAGTTCAAAACTCTTTACTGGATCCAATCTTAAAAGACTATTTGCTGCAATTAAACGTAATTTTTCTTTCTTTCGAGTTGATAATATAGGGCTTTTTATAAAAATTTCTTTTATAAATGGATAAGATTCCTGTATTCTGGTGTTACCGCTTAATTTAACCAGATCAACTAAAAATGATTTTTTAAATAAACTTTGTTTAGTATTTTGAAACAATGTTTCGATGATTGTTTTATTCCTGGTTTTCAGCAATAAAATTGCTGTTCGTTTTTTAATTTCTCTATCGTTACTCTTTGAATAAATATCATAAATCTTATTGATATCAATCTGATTTTCAGGATTATAATAATTTAATACTAAAAATACTATTTGATTATCCGAACTCTCAATCATATTCTTAGCAATAGTTTTTGCCTTATCAGGAGCAAAATGCTGTAATAAAGGAAACAAAACTTTAATTTCAAAAGGCTTTGGTGATTTAAAACGTTTACATATTTCAGTAACAATTTCCTGCTTCATAACTGAAAATACTTTCTTAAATTTTACTTTATCTATAGAACCCCGTCTACATAAGTAGACTGAGATAAGCATAGGAGCGGATTGCTTTTTAAAATTTTTTAGAATATGTACAATATGCTTTAAATCATGGTCTAAATTCGGAATATAGGAAATGATTTCCTTTAATGTTTTTGGGGAACTAATCTGCTGGATTGTTTTATGTATTTCATCTCTCATCAGAATATTTTTCTTTTGATCAGGATTTATTTTATCATTGAACAAATCAAAAATATTCCGGATACTGTAAATATCTTTATTTTGTAACAAAGAAGGCAGAAGATTCAATATATTATTGTTTAATTTCTTAAAATCTTCAGGATTTCTTTCTAAATAAAGTAAATTAAGGATGAGCAAAACTTTTTCTCTGATCAGGTGTTTATCTTCCATAGATTGAACAAATTGATTAATCTCCGGTGCCAGTTTAGCAATATAGGTAAGAGAATCAATATTTTTATTTATTACTGCATCAACTGTAATTTCATACATTTGATTTAAGAAATGGCTATTAGAATTCTGCTTAAATATCTCTTTTATGGACATCTGCATTGGTTCTAATTTAAAAGGATGGATAAAATTTTGACTGAAAAGCTGATCTGCTACTAAAGGAACAACCTTTTTTGATTTTGACTGATCGGGGATGAGTTTATTAAAAATCCTGAGAAGACGCTCATTCAGAGATCCTTCTGTTAATATCAGAGAAGAAATAAACTCTGCAATATCAGTATCTGAAAAATGTTTAACTATTTCATCACTTAAACTGGACATATCTTCAGCTGTATCAGTTTGTTTTAAGAGAGAGGTAAGAAGATCCATATGCAGTTGAAAAAGAATAGACATTATATTGGCTTGACTTTCTTTTTTCTTTTCTTCCTCTTTCTCTTCTAAATGCTGGCATATTTGAGTTATTGCTTTCCGTATATCATCAACTGCTTTTTCTCCAGAAAGCTGATTTAGGGCATTCTTGTAAATTTTATTAAGTAATCTTGCAGATTTTTTTGTATCCTTAAAAAATTCCAGAATAAGTTCAACACTTGAATCCGGGAGGTTTTCATGTGGTTTTTTATTAGCTATTTTAAAAAGTGTATCCCATATTTCCTCCTCTTTTACTGAAAAAGCTTCTGTAGAAAAAGAAAGAAAATAACTGTAATCAAGTTCTTTTACTATGATATTTGATTCCACTGGTAAACTTTTTAAAACACCACCTTGATCTTTAATAGTTTGTACATCATTACTAATAATCTTAAAAAAATTCCGGAGGTCTTTAATTGTCACTGATTGATTAAAAATTACGGAAATAATTCCACGATTATGTAGATATTGAGCAATTTCCCTGGAGTGAATCTGATGTTGATCATAGGTAGTGCCATTAATATCGAATTCATATTGAGATATATCTATTCGTAGTGCTGGATAGGAAGAAAACCATTTTTTTAAGATACTCATAAATTGTTCGACTGAAGATTTGCATAAAGGGTGATCTATTGCATAAAAAATACTATTTTTCATCACAATTAAAAGAGTTCTTACAACTTCTTTTAGTTGATCATCACTGATTTTGGTAACTTCTTCCAAATTTCACCCTTATTGACAAAAATTATTTGGTAAAATATATTTATTTATAAAAATAGCATATTTTATGCCAATATATGCAAAATTACTGCATTATCATTCACATAAATATATTTCAAGTAATTATCTATATTCCTCATAAAAATAATTAATCCTCACATATTAATCTGAAATTTATAAATTTAACTACTCATTTTAAAAATAAAGAAATTTTTCAGTTAAATTCAAATATTTTACTAAAAATAACCTTATTTAATAATATAAGATAACATTTTACAGGATAAATTGCCAATAAAAAATTATTCTTGACATTTATCTAAATAATAATTAACATAAAAATATTAATTTATTCAAAGCTTTCTGATATTTTGGAACTGAGTATTAAAAATTACTGATGAGGATTTTGAGAGGATAAACATATATGAAAAAAATCGGTATTGCATTAGGTGGCGGTGGGGCTAGAGGCCTGTGTCACATTGAATTTCTCAAGGCTCTGGATGAATTAGAGCTTAAACCGGTAATTATTTCCGGAACAAGTATAGGAGCAATTATCGGCAGTTTTTATGCAGCAGGTGTCAGCGGGGAAGAAATGGAAAAGTTGACTGAGAAGGTTAGTCTTTTAGATATCAGGAAAATGGTTGATTTTAATATACTTAATAATCAGGGCCTTATTAAAGGTAAAGGTGTTATCGATTTCATTGATAAACATTTACCTATCAAAAAATTCGAAGAACTCACCATACCACTTAAAATCGTTGCCTGTGAATTTTGGAACAGAAAAGAATACATTTTCCACCAGGGGGATATACTTCCTGCTATACGAGCAAGCATATCAATTCCTGGAATCTTTTCACCAGTAGTTATAAATGATACTGTTTTAATTGACGGGGGTATAGTCAATCCTGTACCTATGAATGTAATCAGAAAAGATTGTGATATATTAATTGCAATTGATGTTACCGGCACTAATCAACCTCCTCAAAAAAATCCTAAACCTTCAATTTTCGAATCAGTAACAATTTCTTTTCAAATAATGGAGAGTGCCTTTGTTGAGAATCAAATTATTTACTATAAACCTGAAATATATATAAAGCCTAAGTTAGTGAATATTCAGATATTTGATTTTCATAAAAATCGTAAAATTATTGAAAGCGTAAGTGACGATGTTAAAGAATTTAAGAATAATTTATCAAATATTATAAATAAAAAATCGAAAGGATGCATGCAGAGATTCAAACGAAAGATTAATATAAACAGGTAGGTGAATTTATATATATTGGTAATAACATAAATAATATTGTACGGAATTAAATTAATAATGGAGCATAATGAAAAAAAACATTGATGGCGTAAAACTTTATAACAGTTTTTTTTATGGGAAAAAAGAAGTATTTCGGAAACATAAATATCTTAATAAAATAAATGTATTCCCTGTAGCTGATGGTGATACTGGGACTAATTTGGCATTAACCATGCATTCCATTATTGCAGGCACTCAGGTAGAAGCTTCAGTTGCCAATGTCAGCCGCAATATGGCTAATGCAGCGCTTATGGGTTCACGCGGTAACTCAGGTATTATCTTTGCCCAGTTTGTTTACGGACTCAGTCAGGAAATCCGGGGGAAGCATGTATTATCTATAAAAGATTTTGTCTCTGCGGTTAAAGGGGGGGTAGAATCTGCTTACAAAGCAGTCAGCAAACCAGTTGAGGGCACAATATTGACTGTCATGAAATCCTGGTCTGATGCTCTGCATTCCATACATAAAAAAACAACAGATTTTGTTGTATTGTTTAATTATTCCATAAAAGCAGCAAAAAAGGCTTTACAGGAAACACCAAAAAGATTACATGTCTTAGAACAAGCTGGTGTTGTAGATGCGGGTGCAGAAGGATTTGTCAGTTTTTTAGAAGGATTTTTCTATGGTCTTAAACAGACTGCATACTTAATATCAGAGACTAATGAAAATATTCTGCTTGAGAATACAGACTCTCATACCTTTGAGAGATATAAAAACCTTCCTTACCGTTACTGTACAGAAGGGTTACTGCATGAAACAGATATGACTGCAGATACTTTACGGGAACAGCTTTCAGATTTTGGTGATTCTCTTATAATAGCTGAAACAGAATCAATGGTAAAATTTCATATTCATACTAATTACCCCTCACAGATCTTTTATACATTACACAACCAAGGTGTAATAACTCAATCAAAAGCAGATGATATGAAACGTCAGAAAGAAATGCAGTTTCAACCTAAAAGTTCTACTGCTATTGTAGTCGATTCAGCTTGTGATATTCCTCCTTCTCTGTTGGATAAGTATCAAATATATATGATTCCAATTAATGTAATGTTTGATAAACACCATTTTCTAGATAAAGTGACTCTTAATCCAGATAGATTTTATTCCTTACTGGATGAGTATTCAACTTTTCCTACTACTTCACAACCAAGTATTAAAGTATTTGAGCAGTTGTACTCAATGCTGTTGGACAATTATGAACATATTATATCTCTTCATCTTTCCAGTTCACTCAGCGGCACCTATAATGCCGCCAAACTGGCAGCTCAGAAATTTCCTTCCGAAAAAATTTCTGTGGTAGACACAAAACATCTCTCTACCTCCTACGGATTAATTGTTCAGAAGGTTGCTGAATCTGTAATTATAAATGACTCTTTTAAAAAGATAGTCACACTTGCTGAGAGTCTGCCGGCAAAGGTAACAATTCTGGTTAGCGTAAAAAATTTGAAATATATGGTAAGGGGCGGAAGAGTCAGCGCCTTAAAAGGAATTGTTGCTAAAATTCTTAACCTGAAACCAATTGTTTCGCTGGATAAAGAGGGTAATTCTAAACTCCATGGTAAAGCCTTCAGTTTTAGTGCAAATATCAACAAAATCATTGCAATGGTGGCATCTCATAATAATAAACATTCCATAGCTGAATATGCCATTGGACATGCTCATAATAAAACAGAAGCAAAAATGTTAGAAGAAAAATTAATTCGAACTCTGGGTAAACCGGCAGAATATATTATAGACATATCTCCGGTTATTGGTTCTCATGCCGGAACCGGTGCTGTAAGTGTGTCTTATATTGAAAAGTAATGTTATTTATAAAGAATGCTAACTGACCAACTATTTAATCAGCAGACATTTCTTTGTATAAACAAAATCCCCTGAATAAATCTTATAAAAATAAACTCCACTGGCAAGTCCGGTGCCATTAAAAGATATGGTATGAGTTCCGGCTTTCATTTTCTGATCCACCAAAGTTACAACTTTCCTGCCCCGCACATCATAGACCTTTAAAGTAACATGATCATTTTTTTGAATGCAGAACTGAATTTCTGTAGAATGATTAAAAGGATTAGGAAAATTTTGTTTTATTATTACAGAATTATTTAACTGAGTCCCTTCAATACTACTCTGCTTCAGGATCATTTCTGCCAGTTTCTCTCTGGCCTGTTCATAACCGGAAGGTGAAGTGCTAAAATCAGTCCAGGAAGTAACTAAAGTATCAATAATACTCAATACTGCCTGTCTTCCACCTGCTTTTTCTAATAGAGACAGATACTGATAATCTTCAAAAGAATCCCGTAGTGCTTTCAAACGCAGACTAGGTACAATACCTGTAAAACCCAGAGTATCTGCAGGATACACCAGACATCCCTCTCCATTATAGTGATATTCATATCCCTGCCAGGTACTGGTATGAGTCCTGGGTCTGGTCCAGGGTTCAATATCACCATCGTACCGCCAATTATTCATTCTCCAGTACAGTATCCCAGAAATATTATCTTTCCAGGCCAGCCAGGCAGGTATACGATAATGAATTAGAGGAAAATCTGTTTCCCAATATAGACTGTTATCACATTGGGTTAAAGCCGTATACGTCCATACCTTCTCTTCCAAAAAAATTCGGGATCTAATCGAATCAGCATCAATATCGCAAAAAAGAGGACACCAGATATCCACTGCTCCATAAAGATTTCCCCACAAAGGACTGTCTGTAATCATATTCTCCACTACCAGGACTTCAATATTTTTCAGCTCGAGATCACAAATAGTTCTTCCTAAGGTTTGAACAAAATTATATGCATTTTTGGTATTAGGTTCATCACATAAATACACAAAGTAAGTAATATGTACAGTATTATTCAGAAGATCAAGAGCTTCATCCCAGCTTTTCATATAATTTCTTAAGCGGAATCTTCCGGTTTCTGTAAAATCACTGGTCTGGAATGTATCCTCCTGAAAAAAAGAATTACCCATGGCGACTTGTTTGATGGTGGGACATCCCCGCAGAGGAATTCTCAAAGCATTTAATGGATAGCTGTCAATAAAATTATTTAACCACCTGACTCCTTCATCTTCTCTGGAAGCGGTAAATGAACCATCTTCCTCTAAACTAATGGACAGGTGATAATCTTTCGGATAAGGATTAATCAAATGCCTGCACACCATCTCATTGCATTGAGCTGCAACCCGATCCCAGAAATCTTCATTATTAAGAGAATCATGATTGGTTACCCGGGCAAGATGACGCATAAAATGCTGGGGAGCACCAAATTCGGTAATCAAGGCCGGAATCTCAGGAAGATCAAAATCCCAGACTTCCAGAGTTACCTGAATTTCTGCCATGATTTCATAATTACTTTTTATCTGATACGTTCCTTCATATATTCCAGAAACGACATTAGGAGGAACATAGAGGTCTAGTGTAAAACCATGTGTCTCTCCTGCTGGCAGATCAAAAGGAACTGCTTTTAAATCATCCTGGTTCAAGAAAGTCCTGGTAAGAGGATGCTTAAAAGGTATCAGGGCATCTGGATACCAGCCCGGCTGGAAGGAATAATTCCTGAAAGATGGAGAAGAAAGATAAAACTGATGCTGACGATATACATATGTTTTTTCTGAAGTAATGACATCACCCTGTGGACCATGCAAATCATCGGTTTCAATGCTTATCTGATCTACTGATTTATCTGAACGAATAAAGATCTGAAAATCTTCCCATTCATTTCTGGCAGCTTTCAGGGTAAGCGTTTTGTTTTCTTCCGGTAACTCCGATCTTAAAATACGTCTGGTTTCAGAAACGGTCCAGACAGAGAGGGTTTGCGATTCATTCATCACATTTTTTTGACCGTAAGTACAAATGGCTAACAGTATACCCTGAAATAAAAAAAATAACCTTATTGGTATATTTTCTGAATGCATGATTACTTTGGTTTTTTTTGATTCTTTTTTAACAATTCTCTTCCCTGCTTTTTTTCCATGGTATCTTAATTTGTCAGGGATCACGAATGTACACAAATTACCCTGTACAGCAGACATATCAAAACCCCGGATGAGCATTTCTCAGGACTCCGCGTGTTTTAATTAATATAATTTAAACTCTTGGTGACACACCTGCAATGCAGCATACTGAATTTTGAAGAAATATGTATTGATCCTTATTTTTTCCTGACCCTTTTCTTTGCCGGATGAGCTCTTTTCGCTGCCCGTTTTCGTCGAATTGTTCTTTTCTTAATAACTCTCGCTCTTCTGGGTTTATATTTTATTCGGTGGATACGCTCCAGTCTATTATACCGAGTAAGAACAAAAGTGGTTTTGCCAGTATATCTTTTTATCCGGGGTTTATAAACCTGCATCTTCACCGGACGACGGCGTATCCACCATTTGGGATACTTACCCCATAAATAAGGTGAGCGGTATGGCCGATAGGTAGGCTTATATATTGTTTTGATAATGGGCCAGGTATGTACCTGCACTTCCGCCGGACTCACATAATAATCTGACCCATAGATGTCTTCATTTCCCTGAATCTGCATATTATAGGTTTCATCATCATTCTGCTCGATTTCAATAGTTGCCACATCCTGATACTCCTCCTCTGCCAGAGCAGCCTGGAGAATAATCAGGTGCACATCTCCTTCTACTTCTTCCAGTACCCGAATAAAATCAACATCGTCATTCTCATCCAGATCCAGATTGTTGACACCTATATCAGGATCGTTAAGAGATTTCTCGAATTCCTCCAGATCTTCTGAGTCTTTAAATAATTCTCCCACTGCCTCCAGGTCCAAACCCTGTTCAATTTCAACTGAAGTTGCTTCAACTTCCACCTCTTCCTGTGCAGCTGCTTCAGTAAAACATAACAAAACCATCAACATGCTGACCATTACTTTCATTGTACACCTCCGTAAATATTTATCATTTAGATATAATCTTACATTACAATATTTGTTGTATAAACGTTCAGTTTCTATTAATATTGTGTTTTAGTTTTAAGGTGGACTCCATCTTGAAGATGGAGTCCACTTTTGTTCGCTTATTTCTTGCTATCTGTCATCCCCGAGTGTCTCAGTTAGTGATTCACCCTGCTACCTCCACCCCTGGATTCCCGATACAAACATTCGGGAATGACGATATCGAAATAATTCTAAAACCCCGGGTGTCCGTATTGATTTAGACCTCAAGAGACTGTCGAAAAAGTCCTGAATGAGTCATTGCGAGCGTTTTTTGCGAAGCAATCTCCCGGCGATCGTGCTTAAGTTTGGAGATTGCTTCGTCACTGCGTTCCTCGCAAAGACGTTAAATGACTTTTTCGACAGTCTCCAAGGGTCTGCCAGACCTTTGAGGTCTTTTATCAAAAAATTACTATTATATTCTGTGTTCAATCTGTGTGAATCCGTGGCAACAATCTTTTCTACACCTCACATTACTTCACATACACCTTCCCCTGAATGATTTTATTTGCCGGTTTCCCATGAATCATTCGTTCTCTGGCAAATTTTTCACCGCATTCCGGGCATCTTAAATCACCTTTGGTATAATCATCTTTTATTCGTTTCTGATAACACTTGACCAGAAAACCATCCCCGGCTTTATGATACTTATACAAAAGTGCTTTACAATGGGAACAATATATCTTGATGGTTTTAAATTCACTCATAATTAATAAAAAAACTATTAGGATTTATCACTTTTCATGTCTACTTCCGGAAGATACTCTTTAAAGGTTTCACCATAAATATCCCAGACAGTCACAAATAAAGCAGCAATGATAGGCCCAACTATAAAACCCACAATCCCAAAAAGACTGATGCCGCCAATTGTACTGAACAGTATTAATAATTCATGCATTTTTGTATCCCGTCCAATCAGAATGGGACGGAGCAGGTTATCCACACTTCCGACCAGCAGCCCACAGAAAATTAAAAGACCAACAGCTTTTAAAAATTCTCCGGAAGCTGCTAAAACGATAACTGCTGGAAGCCAGACCAAGGTAGATCCTATAACGGGAATAATTGATAAAACAGTCATGATTGTTCCCCAAAATAATGCTGCCTTAATTCCAACTACCCAAAAAGCCAGGCCTGCTAAGCCTCCCTGAATAATACCGATAACCAGCGTTCCTTTAATAGTCGCCCGGGTTACTGAAGTAAATTTTCCCAGTAAACGTTTTTCATCCCTATTAGTTAAAGGCAAGTAATACAGTATCTTATTTAAAATCAATCCACCTTCTTTTAAAAAGAAAAACATAGTATAAAGAAAAATAAAAAACAGAAAAAAGAAATTAACTGTGGAAAGAGTAGCAGAAGACAGGCTGTTAAACAAAACAGTACTCATTCTACTGACCATTACTCCTGCTTTTTCAACAATAAATTCTTTATAGGAGCTTATGGTATCATAAAAAGGTAATGATTGAAACATCTGATCAAATGTGGTTGGTTCATTGATCCACTGGGTTATCCAGGGTTTTACCGACTGGCTGATTTTAATAGCCTGGCCGGCCACAATCCCTAATAAACTGAGCAAGGGAATAATAAATATGAATACGATCAGCAGCAACGTTATTCCTGCACTCAGACTGCTCCTCCCTTTAAATATTTTTTGAAAAAATTTATAAATAGGTTGAAATAAAGCAGAAAAAATTCCTGCCAACAGGATAACAATAATAAAAGGCCGGATCATGGAAAAAAAAATAATCGATATGCCAATAACCACCAGAATTAAAATTAGGTTATTTAATTTTTGCTGCTCCATTCTCTCCTCCCATAAAAAAAGGGTAACTAACAATGAAGAAAATCAAAAAATGTACGTCATTTACATAACTATACTATCAAATAAATATTTATCTGTGCCCATCTGTGTAAATCCGGGGCAATATATTTAACACTGGATAATTAATATTATTAAAAATCTATTTCTTTTTCCTCTATTTTTTAGATTTTTTCTTTTTAACAGGAAATACAGAAAATGCTGCTCCAAATTGCTCCAGAAATTCTACACTAAAAGCTCTGAGTGTGTAGGAAATCGGTAACAAAACTACTGAGCTGATATAGGGAAGAACCAGCAAAATAAAACCAATACAACAAGTTGAAAACCCAAAAATCATTATAGCAACAATAAGTGCGATATTTATGGCAAACAGCAATAAGCCAAACAGAATAAAATAGATAAAATGTTTTGATAAAAGAGGGAGAAACTTATTCCAAGCCTGAGTAGCTGACAGACCATGTTTGTACATAATGGGAACAATAAAACTATCCAGCAGCATTACAATAAAGGAAATCAGTAAAATAAGTACAATCCCCAGCAGTACTATACCTGCAATAGTAATCAATGGTATATTCTGAGAGAAGCTGTTTTCATAAATATCATTCGCCAGAGAAAAACCCTGAAAGATAAACAAAATAAACACAAAAAAACTGATCAAACCGAAACCCAGCCGCCATACAAACAAAGAATTCCCTTGATCTTTGAAAGTATACCAGGGTTTGGAGACCTGGGATTTATCATGAACAACATTATCCAGAAACATAAATTTTCCTCTGGAACTCAACCAGGTTAGTACCACTACTATTCCAATAATAAATAAAACTCCTATAAAAATCAGTACTGCCCAGCCACTATGATCCATAAGCCAACTCCAGGCAGTATGGGGAAATTTTACAATCTCTCGAAATTCAGAATGGTCATCGGTAATAGTTCTATTGAATTTACTTCCTCCATGTCCATCCATTAAGCCTGCCAAAAAAGCTGTAAATCCCACCACAAACCACTTTCCGATATCAAAAGGTTTAAACAAAGCCTGGGTCATCCTTTGCCAGCCACGAGATAAAGGATCAATGAAGGTTACTTTCATGAGTTATCCTTCCAAAAAATTTTTCATTGTTAGTCAAAAAAAATTCTGTCTTCTTATTTGATGTTAAAATATACTAATTTCTAACTTGTATGTCAATGGAGGAATCAACCACGACATTCGCATTGCAATTCATACCGGAACTGGTAAAACTGTCTTGAAAAAATAAATTTCAACCGCACCCTCCCCTACTTTCAAAGTGAGCGTGCGGTCTCTTTTGAATTTATGAGGCCTTTAGTAAACGAATGTCATCAATCCACACGGTTCCCTTTCCCTTGATAACCAGATTGATTTTGATATTGTCGGGATTTTGACCTTTCTTTAGAATAAAAGGAGTTTCTTGAGACGTCCAATTATTGGTACCTGATAAAGAAGATCTTTGAGCACGGGAAAAAAATTCTCCCTGCCCGGGAAAATGACAATACATTTCAATGTATACTTGTCCTTCCACATTTTCTGTGCGAAGCTTGGCCTGATAAAACAGTTTGGTATCTTCCACCTCAATATCTCCGGTTTCATACAATCTTACTGTGGTGGGTTTGTTTGTGGTAACTTTCAAAGATCCCTTTCCATCACTGGTAACAGTTGTATCCAGTGATAAGCCGCTTGTACTGATAATTCCTTCCAGACTGTCAACCGGATAGTGTTTTAATTCCACTGTCTCAACTGATTTTCGAGAACATGCAGCCCCTAACATTAATACCAAAATCAACGTTGTAATAATTAATAATTTTTTCATTTCTTCCTCCTAATTTTTTGAGATCGATTCATAAAATTTAAAAAAAATAAGTCTAATTAGAAATTCATCCAAGATCAGGTAATGTATTTGTTAGTTTGATTTTATTTGATTTTTAATTTCCGAAATAAAATAATCGACTATTCCCTGAAGATATTTTTCGCCTCTTTCCGGATTAGCGTTTTCAGGATTGCCTAAAATACCATTCGCAGTTAAAGCTGTCATGCCCTTCTCTAAAATCAACTCTACTTCTTTCTGACCGGTTGGACCAATATATCCAGGTTCAAATCTTTCCTTTTTAACCAGATGAGAGTGGATAACCATCATCATGGAAGTTTCTGATTCACCAGCATGCGCACCTGCTTCTTCTCGGGTCAAATCAGCTTCTTCTGCAATTTTATAGGCAGGTTCGATAAAACCAAAGAGATCTGTAATACCGATTATATATCTATCCGCATACTTTTTCTGTAATATTTGAACAACTTTCTGTACAGTTGAAAAATTCCCACCATGAGTAGGAATCAGAATAATGGTCTTGAATCCATGTTTCTGCAGACTGTGCACATAATCCTTCAGTACAGCCTCCAGAGTAGAAGATTTCAGGGAGATAGAACCCGCAAAAGCCAAATGATGCTCGGAACAACCAACCCGGATTGTAGGAGCAATAAGGGTATTACCCAATCTGCTCGCTACCCTGAAAACCATTTCATCCGCCAAAGCAGCATCTGTTTTTAGAGGCAGGTGAGGGCCGTGCTGCTCAGTGGATCCGATGCCAAAAACAACGGTAGTGTATCCCTGTTTGACAGCAGCCTGAATATCCGGCCAGTTCATGTCTTTCAGGTGAATAGTGTCCATTGTTCCTCCTCAGTTATCTATGGTTTAAAAAACTTTTTCATAATCCAAAAAATTAAGCATTAAATTTTACTGAATGATCAGAAATACAATCTCAAAAAGAACAACAATTATTTACTCTCATCTGAATAATTAATTATCCAGTTTAGAAAAATATTTCTTAGAACATTCAGGGCATAAACCATGAGAAAATTTTGCCTCAAAATTCTCTGTAAAATAGGTTTCGATATTCACCCAATTACCCTTGTCGTCACGTATTTTTTTACAACCTCCACAGATGGGAATAATAGCAGATCTGATTTCCTTTTTTGCTCGATTCAGAACATCTTTATCTTTGTCTTCAATTTTCTCAAAATGGAAAGTACTCTCAAATCCATTATACTTTTCATTATAAGTCACGGAATCCAGCACTATGGTGTAATTGATTCGGGATAAGGAATACAAAATAATTGACCATAAGGGACAGGGTGGTGTACCTCTTTCCCAGGCCCCCTGTTCTTCCCAGACTCCCCCGGCATATTGATCTGACTCCAGCATCCAGTAAACATTATCATCTCTTTTTTCTAATTCAACATGAGCATAGAAACCATAAGAGGTAAATACTGCCACAATATGACAGTATTGTTCCCAGGGATCATGGTCTAAAAATTCAATTCCCATTTTCCGCTTCAGATAATTCAAGAAATAACTGCCAATGGCTGAATACATGGCAACTTCTCCCTCAGGACCGAATAGATTATGACACACCTCCCCTAATCCATATAAATATCCTTCCAAGAGTGTGGGTAATCCCTCTTTTGTTTCTGGACCATTGATGACTCTTTTCATACTTTACCTTTTGTTTTGTTATTATTTTTATGATTTATTTTACCTTATTCAGATTCTTTTATAAAATAATTTTTTGAAAATATAATAATCAATACAGAACTGACATTGAAAAAATTGACTCTCTTAATAATGTATAGTTTTCACACTGTTAAATGAAATTCAGTTTAAAAGCTCAATTTATTCATACATTGCCTGAATATCTTCTTCAATCTCATTAAAATTTGCCATAGCTACAGCTGCACTGTGGATAAATGGATGCTCAATGACGCATTTAAGGGCATGTGTATAGGATGGTTTTGTATCAGGATCAGGTGCATACGATCCTGCAGAACAGGTCTTCATAGCAACAATTCCGCAGTTCTGATCTGCGGCTTTTTTCAGTTCTTTCTCCACTGCCGGCTGATCCCATTCACTGTATCGTCCGCTTAAGGAATGAATAAAGGATCCTTTATGATTATAAGGTACCATAAATACATCATAGAACGAATTTTTATTGGCATTTTTTAACACAGCAACCTGATTGGAATGTGAGGAAAAACCGCATGCTCTTATTTTTCCGGATTTTTTTACATTCTGGAAAAATTCTATCACTGCCTCATTAAAAAGAATATCAGGAGATTGAATACCGTGGAGCAATAATATGTCAATATAGTCAGTCTGAAGAGCGTTGAGGCTTTCATTAAGAGATGTGGTGAGCATGGTGAAAATTTTATCCCGTATAGATTTGGTATTTAATTTTTCCTCCTCTTTACTTATTCGCACCCGTGCTTTTGACTGTATAACCAGATCCTTTCTCATTCCTTTCAATGCTTTCCCCAGCATGATTTCATTTTCACCGTTAGAATAACTTCGCCCTGTGTCAATAAAATTTATTCCCTTATCCAGGGCAGCATGGACCAATGCCGGTTCCATGGTCCGGGAGGCTCCATAGCACAGAGGAGATACCTTAATGCCTGTTCTGCCCAGTATGCGCAATTCAGAATTATTATCTTTTATTATTTTTCTCATTCCCAATAAGGATGACGTGTTTGTCCCTATCAATCCGGTAGCCACTATCCCGGCTGACTGTTTCAAAAATTCTTTTCGGGTAATTGAAGACTTTTTTTCTTTTGACATAACTTAGTTTTCCTTTTTATTCTTTTATAATGGGAAAAATTTATATAATTATTTTAAATAATTTAAAATTAATGTTAGTCTTCTCTTAGGTAAATTTAATTACCTCACCTTTATAGCTTCTTTTTTTCATCCAAATCTAAATTTCCACAAAATCTTTATAAGCTGCTTCCATTAATAAAAAGAAAGCTTGGCCTTCAGTAGCCCGACCCGGGCTATTAAAAAAAGGTGCACCGCAAACATCCTGAACATATCCAAATGAATTTACTTTTTTATGAGCTGCCTTACGCATATTATCAGCATAGATTAAATAAGACTTATCCAACCATTTATCAGCAACACCTCTGAATATTGTATAAGCAACCATTTGGGATAAATTTGTTTCTACAAAAGTTGCTTTATCGTCAATTACATTATGAAATAAATAATCAGGCCTGATATGCTGGATACAGCCATCTAAAGTTTCTTTAATATAATGAATAAGCAGTTCTTTTTCCGACTTCATAGTGGACGGTAATTTCTTTAACACTCTACTCATACCTGTTATTGCCCAGCCATTTCCTACTCCCCAAAAATTTTTATTTACAAAACCCTTTTTCTTATCGGACCATCGATGTGAAAAAAGCTTATATGTTGTATTCCAGAGATAACTCCTTACTCCTTTGATTTGTTTTAAAGCCTCATTAAAATGACCTGCAGCTGCCAGAAAAGGCGGAGCCATATACATGGAATCAATCCATATTTCCGGTTTATCTAATGTGTGGTAAAGAATTCCGGATTCTGTTTTAGGAGCTTTATCTAACAAGTACTCTAACATTTTATCAGCAGCTTTCTTTAAATCTACATCCTCAAGATACTGGGCAGCAAAAAGCACAGCTTCACCGGATGCAGCAGGATCGGTAACACCGTTATCAACGTATACTACCGACAGTCTGCCATCTTCTGTCTGACGTAAAGCTGCTTCTTTAGCCATTAAACATACCATATTTTCATCACCTAATTCAAGAAAAGCCTGGGCTGCCACCCCCTGTTCCCAGGAAGCTCTTTGCATGCTCAGCATAGCCTGCTTCACTTTTGTCAGTTTATCACTGTTAACAGGTATTTGGTTGTCCGAATTTGAATGTTTGGAAGGTAACTGTAATATCGGCAATAGAATTGCTCCAAATAATGACGATTTCTTAAGAAAATTTCTGCGTTTCATAATAATTCTCCTATATTAATACCTGATTGCTATTGTATAAGAACAAATGATGCAGTCTCACTAAACTGATTTCACTATAAAAAATCATTATATTTTCAATCTATGTTTAAATAAAAACCGACAATTTTTATAAACCAATATATCCTGACTATAATTATTATAACATTCCGAAAAAGTTGACCTGTATTATATAAACTCTCCTGAGAAGAAATTCAGTTTATTCTAAAGCGTAACCGCAACACTTACATTTCCATAACCGTCCCGAGCACGGACGGAAATATCAGTGATTTCTGAAGGAAGCCTGACTCTGTTCCTGGTAGCAGCTCTTATAATCCTGTTTTTTCTGATCACCTCATAACCAATAACATCATTGCTTTCTGAGGGATCCCAGGTAAGAAAATTATTCTCGTATCCGATATCTGAAGGCGGTTCCGGAGCTTCCCAGTCATTTAAAACCGAAGCAATAGCATCTGCCACGATTTTATGCCCTTCCCGGGTCAAATGCACATGATCCATGACCACTTCATCAAATATCGGTTTGATTAATGGATAAATATTGACATAAGCACAATCATATTTAAGCGCAACCTCACGATATTGAGGAACAAGTAAACAAACACGTTTATCACCTCCAAGGGCTTTTTTCGCCACCATTGAATCAGGTCCGTAGGGAGGTGGGGTTACAAGAGTAATATGCGGTGGTAATGAACCACAATTATCGAAACTTCGGATTTGGGTAATTAATGTAATCAAATTAGGTATAACCTCATCTTTTCTGTCTTCGAAACAGGCTTTGCTGTCATTTGTGCCTAATAATATGATGACTTCGTCTATGGGTTTATGACAACTCTTTTCTACTGCCTCTTTTAAATATGATTCAATATTTCTTATGGCATTCCAGTTGGGATTACCGCAATTATCAAAACCTATTGTCCGGCCGCCTTCTGAGTTATTTATAACACTGTCTTTTTTTAATACAGTCTGAAGTGCCGCAGGCCAGCCTCCGTTGACCACCCCGTTAGAATCACCAATGGTAAGAATGATCCGGCCTTTTTCTTTCCGTTCAAGACTTTCGGTATGTTTAATTAAATTTGGGATATCTGTTTTGTCATTCCGGCATGAACCTGCATATAAAATAATGACAGTAATATATATAATAGTAAAAAAGGTCAGATTTTTTTTCAATAATAACATAACATTTCTTTATTTTCTATTATATTATGATATTAAGTAATATAGTAAATAATTATAGAAAAACACAATAAAAAAAAATCGATGTATGATTTCTTACTTCTAAAATCATACATCGTTAATCGTTAATCTGAAATCAAACTCCTTTCCTGCCTCGTCTCCATGCTTTGCGTTAGACCAAGGCGGTAAGTTACTATTGTTCAACTATCTCAACTCTTCTGTTTCGTGCTTTTCCGGTATCTGTAGCATTTGAGGTAACAGGAGATAATGAAGCTACCCCATATGCCTTCAGTTGTTGTTCATTTATCCCATAGTATGTGATCAACGCATTCATAACTGCATGTGCTCTCTTTTCCGACAAGGTCTTATTAAAAGAAAAATCCCCGACATTATCTGTATGCCCCACAATATAGTACTTGTTTTCCGGATGATCTTTCAGAAAGTCAGCAATTTCTTTTAAAGCAGGTTCAGATTCTTTTTTGATATTCCACTTGCCTGTATCAAAATGAATACCATAGATAGACACAAAACCGCTGAGTTCAATATTGTCCTCGATCTTCTTTGCCGTGACCAGACCGCTCTCCATGGGATTGATCTCAATAACATCCTGGGTTATGTAAATATACTCATGATAATTGTTAATGAATATAGCAAAATAAAGATTATTACCTTTATAATTGCCTTTAGCAGTTATAAATCTGAAGCCTTCCCGTCCGAAAGGATCTACAAAGTCTTCACTTCTTATTGGATTGATTCCCCATTCATGATGATAAACATCTTCATTCCAGAACGGATAGCTGCTTTCTTTTTCCGATGTGGTAAATAAAATCTGATAGCCGGCATTCTTCAAAGCATTTTCATAGTTTTTGAATACTTTGTAGATTCCCTCTTCCATGGGCACCCGATACTGTATACGTGTCAGCTTGCCTTCCAGATCAATATAGTCTGAAAAATACCAGCGTTTACCTCTGAATTCTCCATCTCTTTCTTCCTGGTTGCCTAAAGGCAAAACATAAGGAACATAATCCTGTTGCTGATAAGCAACAATTTCAGCTCCCTTATATCGTGATAAAGCCGGATGGTCTTTTTCCTCCCGTTGTGAATAGACGTTGACAGATAATAACACTGTAATAAACACTAATAAAATCTTTCTCATTTTCTTAACCTCCTTTTTATAATTAAAGAAATTCGATGATCAGAGAACTCAATTTTCTTGGTTAAAATATATTATTTCACCAAAGACTTTGAACAAATGGATAGTTTAAAATTCTTTCATCTTTGGTAAGAATTGAGGCATTTTCTTCCCGGGCAGTAGCAACAATTATTTGATCTGCCGGATCTTCGTGAAAAGGCTGTGGAAGTACTGTTGAGCGATAAGCTATGGTGGGGGTAAACTGGACAAATCTGAGCTTTGGAATTTCCAAGGCTTTATTGATCCATTCTTCAGGGTTGCAGGAAATACCTATTCTCCCTTTCTCTAAAAGTTTACTGAATTCCCAAGGAGAAATAGCAGATAAAAGAAGGTCATCATAACTGTCTTCTTCTTGTATAAGTCTCAATACTTTCCGGGACAAATTTTGAGGATGCATATTCCACCAAATCCAGGTATGGGTATCAAATAAATATTTCATTTAGTTGCTTCCCAGATCTCTTCACCCAGGGGCGTGATTATATCTTTTTCAAAGACAAAAGCATCTGCAAGCTTACCTGGTTCAGATTTCATCTCAGGTCTCCGATGGGGTACAACTTGAGCAATCGGCTTTCCTCTTTTAGTTATTACTATCGTTTCCTGGGATTTTGTAATTTCATTTAAAACTTTCAACGCATGGGTTTTAAATTTACTGATAGCCATTTTCTTCATGTAATCACCTCTTTTCTTCTAATATAGTCAAATGAAATGGTCAAGTCAAGAAAAAACTACATTATCCTATCTAGAGGTCTACACAATATATCCTGTATCAATAAAATAAAACTGAAATATTATAGAATTATAGTAATAAATTCTTCTCCGGTTAAGCTCAAAAAGTACGAACTCAGCGAATGAAAATCAGTTTTTTGATAGCTTTATAATGCTCCGCCTGAAGTTCTACAAAATATACCCCGCTGGAAAGTGGTTCATTATCCGAATTGACTGCATTTAATACAAAATTATGAGTGCCGGCAGCTTGATTATTAAATCGCAGTTTTTGTATCTCTCTGCCATTGATATCGAATAATGTGATTATGATATCACAGGATTTTGGAATGTTATAGGAAATAGTTGCAGAAGAATTAAATGGATTGGGATATGCGTTGAATAACTCAAAATCTGAAATTGTCCGATTTTTTTCGGATATATCTGTTAAAGCGGTTAAATTAATGTTCAGCGAAAATTCCACTGATTGTGAACGGTTTAACCAGCTAACTAATAAAAAATTTTTACTTTTTCCTACATACCGGTATACATTGCTCAGTGTTAATATACTTGCTATATCCCCTCTGCTGAAAACATATATATCTTCTTCCTGATCCAGCGGGATTAATCCAATATTTTCACCATACCCTGAGAACTTTTCCAGTGATATGTCCACCTGAAGGGTGCTTACTGTGTGATATTCTTCCGGAATTTCAAGTTTCCACATTTTAAATTTATTATTATCATTTAGAGTAAACGGGCCATTATTGCCGACATGCAATATTTGATCCTGTATTCCCACACCAGTTACACTTCCCCCTGAGCCGTAATGACGTTTAAGTTTTAAATATGGAATATTTGTTTCTTCTATTTGCTCAAAATTAAATACAAAAAAATTTAAAAAAGGATAACGACAATCAACAGCTGAGAGAGTATCATAAGAAACCATCATTGCTGACTCATTTTGAGATAATGCGAAAGCAGACCAGTAAGAATCATTGTTCATATCAAAAACCGCTGCAAGCAAATCGTGTTGGGCAGACAACTGATTTAAGTGAATTTCGGTCTCCTTTATTGCAAAAAGTGCAGATTCCTGACGTAACTCGATTGATGATGAATACACAGACTGGTTAAGGGGAAAAATATCAATTTGAATATCTTCCGGAAATAATGCACTGTCTGATTTTGAAAAAACAACCAGACCATAGGTATCATCAAAAGGGAATACGTTTTTACTTATAACCACGTTAAGTGCTTCGTCTTCACCGCAACCACCATCATCTGCATATAAAGATAAATTTTTAGGTGTATTTCTGTTATCGTATTTATAGGTTGTCATATGAGAGTACAGTGCCAATCCCATATCTGCATCGTTGTTGACATGAAGTAAAATTTGTATGGTATCCTGAGACGAAAAATGAGAAAGCTGCATGGGTAGTTCATATATTTGGACAATATCATCTGTTCTTTGCCAGGTAATTTGATTAACCCCAAATCCTAACTCATTATAAGATGTACGGCCCTGAAGCCAAAACCGTTTTGTTGAAGATGTCGATACCTGTATACCTGCCATTTTGGGACAGTCACTTATATCAT
>JAWODZ010000086.1:0-8587 GCA_046483025.1 bacterium | reverse complement strand
GTCATCTCAGAGTTGTCCCAGGCTTCTGAGCAGATGACGCTTGCCTCTGATGAGATATCCAGGAATACCAAGAGTGTGGATATTGTTACCACCGGGAATGTAAAGAGTACCAAGAATCTCTCTGTTATTGCTGCACAGCTGAAAGAAAAAGCGGATTTACTGAACAATAAAATTAAACGGTTTAAACTGTAATGATATAAAAAATATGGTAATTAATTTATTGAAATGAGATGTCCATGAAACAGATCAGGAGTTCTATTAAGCAGTTAAAACATTATTTTGTGATACAAGATCCTGATATGATAAAACTCAATCAGAATGAATCACCATTTGATATTCCGGAAGAATTGAAAAATGAAATATGGAAAAATTTTCAAAAAATTGAGTGGAACAGATATCCGGCTTTTTATCCTAAAAAGCTGATAGATACAATTTCCGGGATCATAGATTATCCTTCCTATGGTATTGTTGCAGGGAATGGATCCAGTGAATTAATTCAAATTACCTTAGCCAGTTTTTGCAGTGCCGGAGATACTGTTTCTCTCATTACTCCCGGATTTTTATTATATTCCCGGATAGCAGCTGTTTTAGGCCTTGAAATTAATAGTATTCCCCTTAAAGAAAATTTTAAATTTGATGTTGAATCTATTATTGAAAATTCACAGGCAAGTGATATTCTGGTATTAATAAATCCTAATAATCCCACCGGAACAGTACTAAACTATGATGAAACAGAAGAAATTATAAAAAATCTTGATATTCCTATTATTTTAGATGAAGCCTATTATGAATTTTATGATATAGACACTCTTTCTTTACTCCATAAATATGAAAATCTCATGATAATCAGAACTTTCTCTAAAGCACTGGGACTGGCTGGATTGAGAATAGGATATCTTTTAGCTAAACCTGAATATGCAGATCATATTGAAAAGGCAAAACTAATCTTTACTGTGGATAGTTTTCAGCAGATTGCAGGTGAATTGATGTTTACCAAGCGGAATCTGGTAAAAAAAGCGGTAGAAACAATTAAAAAAGAGCGGAATAAAGTATTTGACGGATTGAAAAATATTAAAAATATTAAACCGGTTCCGTCACACACAAATTTTATATTTTTTAAAGTTAAAGGGAAATCTGCAGCTTATGTTACTAAAAAACTGGAGCAACGAAAAATACTGGTCAGATATGCTCCTAAACCGGTAATAGAAGATTATATCAGGGTTACCATAGGTACTTCTGAAGAGAATGATATTTTTCTGAAGAATTTAACAGAAATAATGGAAAAAGAATAAACTTTTCAGATATGATTTTTTACACAAAGGGCATACATAAGATATAAGGGTCACAAAGAAATAAAATATTACCTTGCGCCACAAAAGTTCTGGCTGCTGTAAAAAATAAAACAATAGCAACGAACTAAACAAAAAAGACTGACTTGAATATTTTTTGCTCTTCTCCCTGGAACCGGTCACTCCTTATTCCCTTGAGCAGCATTGTGCCGGCTTTATTATTAGGTAATGCCGTGGTATTTAAACATTCTGAATGGACTCCGATCCTGGCTGAAAGGATGCGGGACCTGTTTATTGAGAATGGTAATCATTAAATATATAAACTATGAACCACAAAACCACATACAGAAATTCTGGTGGTTTCCGTATAGCCAGAAAATGTTAACAACGTTTCGATGTGCTTTACAGTTTCTTTTTTCTAAATCATTTTTCCGGAGAATGGCCAATTTACTGCCGATCCTGAAACGAATGAGTGCCTATATGATTTTTAACAAACGTCGCTCTGATAAGTTATAAGCCTGGAATCAATTATTGGTTTCTGTTTAAAAGAAGCTGTTTTTTACAAAATTTTCTTTAGTAACTTTAAATTATGATTGGATAAATTGTGGATTTAAACAATAGGGGGGTATTATGAAATTAAGTGTATTATTTTTTGTTTTATTATGTCTCACCTTTCAGATATTTGCCCAGAATAAGCCAACCTTAGCTGTAATGAGATTAGATAGTAAAAATATTCCTGAAGATAAACTGGAAGTCTTAAGTAATAGATTACAGTCCGAATTGTATCAAACTGAAAAATTTATTCTATTAGAAAGAATGAAAATTAAAGAAGTAATAGAGGAATTAGGATTCCAGCAAGCAGGATATATAGATGTAAACAGAGCTTTAGAAATAGGAAATATGTTAGGTGCAAAAAAAATAATGTTTGGAAATATTGATAAGGTTGAAAATATTTATACTGTTGATGTTAGATTAATCGATATAATGACCAGTCGTATTGACAACATTGCGAAAAAGGATTTTTCTCCCTACAGTGATTTTGATTTTGTCTTATCCTATGGTATGGAATATATTGCCAGAATTTTAACAAATTTGAGTATAGAAAAAAATTATGATAAGATAGCTCTGCAAGAATTTGAATCGAAAAACGATCCGGGGTTTCGTTTTTCATTTGGTTTAAGTATTAATAAAAATGCAGACGGAAGCAATCATATTAATAACAGTGGATTTATGAAAAATCTCATAGGTCTTTCCATGGGTTTAGAAGCCTCACATGAAGGATTCGGAGGATTTGGCGGATTTACTTACTATTTCTGGGAACAGTGGTATGACCAATGGGATAACATTATGGAATTTGATTTAGGCTGCCATTATAAATATAATTTTATCAGAGTATTCGCCGGATTAGATTGTCATATGATAACTCTCAAAAGTCCGGGACCAATAAAAGAAGATGTGTGGAATTTTAAATTCATGGGTACTACTGTGTTCCCATTTATTTTTGGTTATGAATATGGAGTAGAACTTTGCTATAGAGTCGGATTTTTAACCGATGTTTTTGTCAAGTATAAAAGATACTCCTATTTTGATGATCTTCAGCCCAAAGGTATTTCTATAAGAGATAATAATTTTGGTACTTTTGTGTTCGGGGTGAAGTTTATATTATGATATTAATATAGCAGAATATAATAAAGTTATTGATTAAAAATTGTATTATGAGCAGCTTGAACGGCTTGTTCCAGTTTATTTTGCTGAATGATAAAATAAGAAGCAATTTTAGAGGCACCAGTTACAAACAATTCTGCATGCAGATTTTTTTTACCCATAGTTTCGATTACTTTTTTAAGAGGTTCTTCCGATTCTGCCAGACCTTCACCCACTATTCCCACCAGCCCGATTTCTTTTATCAGATCAATCTGGTCAATTTCCACTAAATCAAGTTTTTTTATCATAGCATATCCTTTGTTAATATCATTTTGATCCAGAATAATGTTAATACAAGTTTGCGATGTCATTACGGATCTGATATTAATATGTGCTTTGCTGAGAGACGTCACTAAATTTCCCAGAAGACCGACTGTATATCCTACATCAACACCATGAATACGAAGCATAGCAATATTTTTGTCATAGGTAATACTTTTTATGATTTCTTTAGTTATCCATTTCTTTCCGTTAATCCAGGTTCCGATTTCATTAGGGTTGTAGGTATTTTTTATAACTATTGGTATGGAATCTTTAAAAAGTGGTTCAACAGTTCTGGGATGAAGAATTTTTGCACCGAAATAACTCAGTTCTGCAGCTTCATCATAAGAAAGATTTTTTAAAGGTTTTGGCTGTTCAATAAATTCGGGCGAACCGTTCAAAAAACCATCCACATCTTTCCAGATTTCAAGCCTTTTGGCATTAACAAGATGAGCTAATACTGCACTGCTGTAATCAGATCCGCCTCTACCGAATGTTATAGGCTCTCCTTTTTTTGTTTGTCCGAAAAAACCTGTTACCAGCGGTATAGATGAAGTTTTAAGAATGTTATGAATAAAATTAAATACCGGTCTTTTGGAAGCTTCAAGATCAACACTTCCATTACCCCATTCTCCCTTAGCTAATAATCCAATCCTGTCAGTTTCAACCACAGCTGCTTTACAATTTAACGATTCCAGACAACCTTTCATAATCTGTACGGATAAACGTTCTCCGATGGTTACTATATGGTCACAGTTTCGGGAAGTGGCTTCTTTGGTATAGGATATACCCTGTAAAAGACGTTTAAGTGTATCTAACTGTTTATTTATTTCTTTTTTGGCTGTTTTTAGGGATGAAGATGTCATCATTTTTTCATTTAAATAGGGGAGGTGTAAATTTGATATTTCTTGAATTATATCAGGAATACAATTTTCATTTTTCAGTGCCCGGTTTATTCCGGATATCAATAAATCTGTAACAGTGTTTACAGCTGAAAGCACTACGATTCGTTGAGCAAATCCGTAGCTTTTGATAATGGCTGCAACCTGCTGAACAGATTTTGTATCCTTGAGAGATGAACTGCCGAATTTCATTACAATCATGTATTACCTCCGATTATCAGTATTGTCAAACCAGGATTCATTACCTTGGTGTTGCTGTCAATCATGTCTTATTCTATCCTCATCCCGATTTTGAATTACGTGAGTTATTATGCCAATTTTGACATGCTCATAATATTATTTTTGCCCTTTGGTAATCAGCTCTTCCCTGATGTTTGATTTTATTATCCGGGGCAGTTTACCCCAGAGTGAAATTTTATCATTCAGAATAACCAGGCTGCCTTCAATCTCCGGAAGTTTGTTAAGGATTTCAAAACAGGAAGTCAGATCGTTCTCTGTGCTAACCCTGTTCGCTATGGCAGTAGCAGCAGCATCAGCAAGGACAATATTTTCAGATATCACCACTGCAGCATTGGCTTTTCCATAACTGAAAGAATGTCCTACAGTGCCGGAAGAAGTACATATTCCCAGAGAATTATTCCTGGGTTTTATCTGAAAAGCAAGATTCAAAGGGGAATTTTTGCCGGAATAAATACCTATATTAACCGGTGAGCGGATAAATAAAGCTATATCACCTCCGTTATCAACTACTGCTTCCCGGGCACCAACATGAATCATTGTTTTCAGACACTCATCAGCAATAGTACCTGCAACTGCTGCCATGGGGCCGACCTCAACTTTTTTTGATTCAACACACATTTTTTTTATGACAGATGGAGTGCAGCCGGAAAGTTTTAAAGGAGCATGTGTTGTTTTAAAATCCGGGTATTCTGCGATAATATCTTCAATTTGTCTGCGAGTGTGCATAATAGCTTTTCTGCCTGATTCAATAAAAGCAGCTTTACATAAAACTGACATAATTGATTCCTTGATTTCCAGATGATGTCTTTTCCAGCGCATAGGCATAGATTGTAATCTCCCAAAAAAAAAGCCCGCATTTGATTTTGCGGGCTTTTTTTAAGTTCTCTTCTATGTATTGAATCACAGGAGTAACTTAATAACAACCCTCTTGGAGTCTTTCATGTCCATAGAAGTATAATTTTTACCACAGGTTGATTTCAGAAACATGTATGTGTTACTCCCTTTTTTTAAGATAGATTAAATATAGTAACAGAAAATATGTAATGCAAGTGAAAAATTATTCTGAATAGTAAAATATTATTCTTTTTATAGCCTCCTGACAGACTTTACAGAAGCGCTTGGTCCGGTTGGAAAACATAATACAGTCCAACTCCGGTCTATACAGTCCCCTGGCAGAGTATCCTGCACCTTCAAATGCACCTACTTTTTTTTTCAGATAACTGTATTTCGATTCTATCTTTTCAATCTCTTCTCGGATTTTGTCAAGTTTCTTTCTCCATTTACTTCTTACCTCTTCAATGTTTTCTTTCCCGGCTTCTGCTGAGGTTAGTGAATCGATTTTACTGTACATGACAGCACTCATCTTACTGTATTTTATTTGCAGGGAATCAATGGCATCCTTACCCCATTCTGTAGGGATCTCAATTCCGGGAGAGACCAACTTTTTCCATTTTAAATTATCGGTATTTAGAAGCGCGGTAATATTTGGTTCAACTGGTTCAACGCCCTGGGGATAGAAATCATTGTAAGCAACTGAAGAAGTATAATATTCATCTGCAAGTCCGGCAAATGAATGGCCGAATTCATGAACAAAAACATTGTTGCTCAAGCTGTTATGAGTAGTGGATATGGCATAAAAGTTATAAATTCCTCCGCCTCCATATCGTTCATGATTAACTAATACGACTATAGCATCACAGGGAACATTCAATGCAATATTCTTCAAGGATTTATTGTCTTCGGTGAGTAAATAACGTCTTAAATTCAGTGCATTAAAGGAGGAATTCACAGCAGTATTTTTATAAATGTTTTGTCGGGGTTGATCTGTACCGCTTTGAAAGGAAGGTTTGAATACACCGTAAATGTTAAATTTGTCTTTGAACTCTTTAAAAGGCTGAGTGCTGAACAAAGTCTTCATTAAACCGTCCACATCCTTCTTGAATATTTCATATTCTTCCTGGGTATATCCTTCTGCTATCCAGGCAAGATCAACCTTTTTGTGGGGATCACCATTCATTAATGCCGGATATACAACCACATCAGTATCTGGCTGCTCTTCAATGATACCAGTCATATGTGGATCAATTTCCCGGCTGAAGATACCGTGCATTATATTTTTTTTATCTCTTGATTCCAGTACAAAGAAAAAAGGTTTTTTTGGGCAGGGAATCAGTACTGTTTCATGAAAAGTATCTTTGATTCCATTAATGGCAGGATTTGTAGTCTGATATTCACCGAAAATGGTGTTGAACCCCTTAGAGAAAATCAGTTTATTTGAATTCTGATCGTAAATTTTAATATAATATTTTCCATTATTAAAATTGTCAATACAGTGTTCCGGGTTACCTGCCCAGGTATCATAACGGTAGATTTTGTCAATAGTGATTATTTCCATAGTATCATTACCCGTATGAAAGTAATCAATACGGAGCGTTTTATCCTCAAAATATTTATCAAAATCAACTGCTTGCTGAGATAACAGAAAAGAGGGAATTATTATCAGAAATAATAATATAATTTTTTTCATTTTTTTCTCCTTTTATATATTCATACCCTATATTATATCTTATACCATTTGATCACATTATTTTATTAGCACACCATTCCTCAACTTCTTCTGCAGTTTTGGCAATGGGTTTACCAAGAACTTTATGCCCTTTCTTGGTTACAAGTACATCATCTTCAATCCGTATACCGCCGAAATCCCGGAATGAATTGACCTTGTCATAGTTAATAAATTCGTTGAATTTATTATCAGCTTTCCAGCGGTCAATTAGTTCCGGGATAAAATAGATGCCCGGTTCAACTGTTACTACAAAACCGGGCTCGAGTTTTTTGGCCAGGCGTAATGCATCAAGCCCGAACTGCTCACTTCTTTGCACGGTTTCATCATATCCTACTAAATCTTCATTTAATCCTTCCAGATCATGGACATCAAGGCCCATCATGTGTCCCAGACCATGAGGCATAAACAGAGCATGTGCACCAGCTTCAACCGCATCATCGGTATTTCCTTTCATGAATCCAAGCTGTTTCATGTTTCCGGCAATGGTTTTTACAGCATGTAAATGACATTCTTTATTGTAGATGCCGGGTTTCATCATGTCGATTGCATTCAGGTTTGCCTGCAGTACAATATTGTATATATCTTTTTGTTCTGGACTGAATTTTCCGTTTACGGGAATGGTCCTAGTGATATCACTGGCATAATGTAAAGGTGATTCTGCTCCTGAATCAAGAATAGCTATATTTCCGTCTTTCATCAAATTGTTATAACCATGGTTATGCAGTGTTTCTCCATGTATGGTGAAAATAACAGGAAAAGAGATGTGACTGTTATGAGAAAGAACGATTCCCTGAACTTGACCGCATACTTCATATTCGTATGTATTGGGTTTTATTAAACTCATAGCAGTAGAATTCATTTCATAACTTATATCAAGGGCTTTTTCAATCTCTTCAACTTCTTCTGTACTTTTAACTGAACGTTGATCAATAACAGCCTGGCTTAACATATCTGAACTAAAATCATTTATCAGCGAGGCCTGGATTCCGGTCAGTTCCTGTAATGTAATAATTATATCACCTCTGTATTGAGGCAGATACAGTACTTGTCTTCCGGATTTAATAAAACTATGAATGGTCTCCTGCAGTTCTGAAGTAGGTTTTGTTTTGGAAACATTGACTTTTTCAGCTTTATCTTTAAGTTTAGGAAGCGGACCAGTCCAGATGATATCTTCAATTGCAACATCATTACCAAAGATGATTTCTTCATTATTATCAACATCAATAATTCCGAAGAGTCCGGGTTCGTCAACGCCAAAATAATAGAGAAACGAACTATCCTGACGAAAAGGGTAGGTATTATCCTCGTAATTCATGGGACTATGATTATTTCCCGGTAACAGAATGACTCCTGATTTTATTCTTTTTTTCAAAATATCACGACGTTTTTGATAGGTTTCTTTGCTAAACATAATAACTCCTTTACTGATATTATTTGATTAATATATTTTCTGTTCAGTTCTTTTGATTATCTCTTCCTGCAGTTCTGCTCCCAGATCTACAAAATAGTCACTGTATCCGGCTACTCTGACGATCAGGTCCCGGTATTGTTCGGGGTCTTTCCGAGCTTTTCGTAATGTATCTGCAGTCACTACATTGAATTGTATATGATGTCCATCCATCTTG
>JAWODZ010000006.1:0-4410 GCA_046483025.1 bacterium | reverse complement strand
ATAATAATCGACGTACTGTTTGGCTGCTGATTTTTCTGGTACTTACAGTAATGTTTTTAAGTAACTATGCACGTTTTATTACTTCTTCATTAGCTGAAGGTCGACCTGCAAAATATATTGAAAATTTAATTTGTGAAGCCACCGGTATTTACACAGTACTTTTATTGATTCCATTGGTTGTCTGGTTTGTCAAAAAGTTTCCCATTACCCGTCAGAATATATTCACCCATCTTCCTCTTCATATTCTGGGTTCTATGGTCTATGGAACCATCCACACCTTATTAATGTATTGGAGCCGGACATTCATATTTTGGATGCTAAATTTGGGCACTTATGATTACGGACGTATTATGTATCGGTTTCTTATGGAATATTCACATCAATTTTTTACTTATTGGATTATTTATATTACTGTTTTGTTTTTTAGGTATGTAAAACAAACTCAGGAACAGAAGCTGAAAACAGTCCAATTACAAGAGCAGCTAACCAAGGTTCGGCTGGAAGCTCTGCAGATGCAGCTGCATCCTCATTTTCTTTTCAACACCCTTAATATGATTTCATCCACTATGTATGAAGATCCTAAGGCTGCAGATCGCATGATCGCCAATCTCAGCGATCTGCTTAGAATCACCCTGGACAGTAAAGGTGGGGAAGAACATACACTGGAAAAAGAACTGGAAATACTGGATATCTATTTAAAAATAATGAAAGCACGGTATAAAAATAAGCTTACTATAGATACTCATATTGCCGAGAATACCCTAAAGGCACTTGTCCCCGGTTTTATTCTGCAGCCACTGGTGGAGAATTCTATCAAATTCAGTATGGAAAATCTGCAATCCACAGAAATTGATATCATCTCCCGGAAAGAAGATAGTACTCTGAAGCTGATAATCCGGGATAATGGACCTGGAATCCTTGGTAATCCGGATATAGTGATAAAAAACGGGGTAGGGTTATCCAATACTGCAGAACGATTAGAGAAACTGTATGGAGATGATCATCGGTTTAATCTACAGAATTTGGATGAAAGGGGACTCCAGGTTGAGATCCAGATACCTTTTCAGTCTTCTACTGTAGAGGAGTAAGGAAATGAAAGGTCTTACTATCCTGATTGTCGATGACGAACCTCCTGCCAGAAAAAAAATCAAATCCTTTCTGAAACAGGAAAAAAATGTGGACGAAATGGTAGAAGCATGCAATGGCAGGGAAGCGGTACAGTGCATCCAGGAAAAAAATTTCGATTTGATTTTTCTTGATATTCAGATGCCCGGGATGAATGGATTCCAGGTAATCGAGACAGTAGGGATTGAGCAAATGCCCCAGGTTGTGTTTGTCACCGCCTATGATCAGTATGCCTTGGATGCATTTGAGGTTCAGGCAGTGGATTATCTTTTAAAACCCTATGATGAAGAGCGTTTCACAAAATCCTTTCACCGGGCCTTGCAATTTATACAGAGTGATAAGGACAATAAAAATATTCTTCAAGGTGTTTTACAGGAAATCCAAAAAGATAAAAAATATGTTAATCGAATCATGGTTAAGGTGGAGGGTACATATTTTTTTATTCATACGGATGATATCTATTATCTCTCTGCAGAAGGAAATTATGTAGCAATACATCTTAAAGAAAAAACCTGTCTCGTACACAGAAGCTTAAGTAATCTGGAGAGAACATTAGATCCCGAGAAATTCGTACGTATCCACCGTTCTTCCCTGATTAATATCGATTTCTTGAAAGAAATTCAACCCTGGTCTCATGGAGATGCCGTGGTAATTCTCAAAAATGGAGAACAACTGACACTCAGCCGTAGATTTCGAAATCGGCTTTTTGATTTAAAATAAACATTTTTATAGATCTAGGGCTGACACAAATAAAAAACGCAGCGTTTGCATAGAAGGCAAAGCGATACATTAATAGTTTTACTCTGTTACCTCATCAATCCAGGCAAGATATTCTTTTGATCCATCTTGTATCGGAATTGTAATTATCTCAGGTACTTCGTAGCTGTGCATTTTCTTTATATATTTTTCTACTTTTTTATAGAGTGCTTTTTTGGTTTTAATAAGCAGTCTGTATTCAGGTTCTTTTTTTGATTCCCCTTTCCAGGTATAATAACTGATAATCTTGTTTATTTGAACACAGGACGCTAATTTATTTTCAACTAACCGGGAAGCAAGGTGATCAGCTTCCTCATGCTCAGAACAGGTTGACAGCACTAAACAGTAGTGCATTATTTATTTCCTTCTTTTTTTATCTTTTTGAGCTGAGTAGCCAAAGATCCCCAGATAAACAGCAAGTGAAAAACTGCTCCTGCACTCAGAATATTAGAAATTTCCTTAAAACATTCTGTACCTTTAAGTTTTAAGGAGCATCCGATGATTACTGCTCCCCAGATGATAGCGCTTGCTATTATAAAAAGTACGATTGCATTTTTTTTCTTGTTCATTCTTTTCTCCTGCTAATTCTAGATGCTGGTGTAAGGTTACGGGAAAAATAATTGAAACCATTTACCCCTATATGTTAATGAGCTGTATAAGTTTGTTACTATTCAGAAACTGTTTTAAAAGTTGTCCCCAAGAATTTGGATACTTCTGCGGATCAAGCATTCCGATCAGTTCCCTGAAATCTTTTTGTATACAACTGTATGATCTTAGATGTATCCTTTTCAGTGATTTTTTCAAGATATCTTTTTAACACATATAGAAAATATTACTTAAATCCAGGTAGCCACAAATTCTGTAACCGGATCTCCTTCGGCCATTGATTGGGTTATTTCAACTTTTCCCTGAGCACATTTTAGTAATTCCAAAGTACCATCTATCCACCCGGCTATATCATAGTCCAAAATCCGATAAGGTTCAGGAAATTTTACAATCTGTAAAACCACCCGATTAGGTTCTGATTCTGTAACTTGTAATTCACCTTCTGGATAGTAACTGGTGAACACCCGGGCAGCTCTTTCTATAATAAATTGAGGAGATCCAACTTTAAAGAAAAATTTATAGATGCCTTTTTGTGCAAAGCTTGCACTGAATTTTCCTGATTCCCAGGCACCTCGTGTTCCTCCGTTATAAAACAAATCACACAATTTTTGAGTTGGTTCAACCATAGCATAATATAAAGGATATAAATTAGTTGCTAAGATTGCATCTGTTTGAATACTTTTTGCTTCCGGAGATAAAGAATTTACCCATTCATCATATCGGTCAGGATACTTAGTCTTAACAAATGCAGGTACTGCTAAGATACTGCTCCCCTTTACATGCATTTTCTTTTCCTTTCCCTTTTCCATGGAACATCCTCCTAATTGAACTCAGTTGATCTTTTTCATATTTAAATAATAACTAAAAAATTTTTATTGTAAAAAATAATAAAAGAAAAATATAATGTCAAGAAAAAATAAATTTTTTAGGGCAAATATACATATAAAACTAAGAACATATCTATGAAAAGTAAAATATATATATTTGTTTACATTTTACTGTTGTAATAATAAGTAACAATTTATCTGTTTCATGCATTTATTTTTTATAATTTTAAAATTAATTTTATTTTGATGGTAACCAATGTAGGGGGAAGTCTGGTTTCATCCTGGTGACTTCATGAAGAGAAGCAATGTATTCTTCATTTTCACCAGCTCGGTGGGGATTAATATATTCCCATACAATAGTTTTATCAGGGGAAACTTCAAAAGCTCTTCCAGCGTCGGTTTCTGTTATTAATGTATTTCCATTGGATAATCGCTGACAGGAACCGCATGAAGGTGTATTAAAGGGTTCTGATTTTTTCCCTCCATACACCCAGTAGAATTTTTTAGTTATAGGATGGAATTCTATGATTCTTGATTTTTCTTTAATGCCGCTGTTATCTAAAACCATTATATGATCATTTTTTAATAGTGTAGATTCATGTTGACGGGACCATAAATCAGATTCAGCCCAAACAACACCTTTATCAATATCAATAAGGCATACTAAATCTAATGAAAGAAGTGATACTAAAATCCTGCCTTTAGTAAATGCTGGTATGGATGTATTACGTTCGATTATTTCTATGGTATTTGCATGAGTGATATCTCCCCAGCTTTCTAATCTGTTAAGAATAGGAGAAAATTTTGATTTTTCAATAGCTTCCAGAATAGATATTTTTTTCAGTTGTTTTCCATTTTGATCAAGGATACAAATATAATCTTCCAATATAGGTTTTTTTTCATTATACTTTTTATTAATATGAGCTTCTCTAGTTAAAACATAGATATTATTATTATTGGCAATATAGAAATCGTGGTGAGCATGATTGAATACAGTCCAGATAATGTTTGAGTCCTTATCCAGTTTTATAATTCCGCTGCCAGAGAATATAACGATTACATCTCCATTCTCCAGTAACTGAGCCCGTCTCCAGAA
>JAWODZ010000242.1:0-11640 GCA_046483025.1 bacterium | reverse complement strand
TATTATTTTAGAAGTAACATATAAACATAAAAAAATTCCAAAAAAATAATATAAGACATGTTTATATTACAAAACTATTATATTTAAGTTCTAATATACCACCAGAGTTTGTTTACGTATATAATGTTCCGGAACTTTGGAGAGGTGGGTTTTAGTTACTTCGATATAATATCCGAATACTTTGTTAAATCCAATCTTGAGAGAAGATATGTTGGTTGCTTTTTTTTCTTTGGTTTGCAGCTTGGCAATCCAGTCTTTACCTGAATAAGCAATTTCTCTTAACTTGTCAACTTCAGCATTATATCCTTCTTTGATTATCCCTCCGTTTATCAGTTGATGAGGGGGATTTTCCACTAAGGCCCGATCAAGAGTATTGGTCAATTTTTTACAGGGATCAAGATCAGTGTTGATGTCCCTCAACAGTTGAGATGATGTATTGTCAAGAGTTTTATTTATCTGAGGAATAATTTTAAGACTGCTGGACAGACCTTTAATATCCTTTGGATGTACCCGGTTAGTAACAACTTTAGTTAAAAGTCGTTCCAGATCATTTATATTTTTGAGAGCTGAAATTAAATTTTCCCGCAGTTGGTTATCCAGGTAGAGTTCCTCAACACTTTTATGTCTGGTACACATTGGTTCAATACGGTTCAGAGGACGATTGAGCCAGGAGAGCAACGTCCTGCCTCCCATGGGAGTTTTAGTCTGGTCCAGTATAGAAAGTAGAGAACCTTGTTTCTCACCTCCTATCATCGAGGCGGTTATTTCTAAATTCCGGCGAGTTGCAGCATCAAGATGCATGAAATCATCATCAGTATATAAATTAAGAGCAGTTATATGAGAGAGTTCACTTTTTTGAGTATCTTCCAGGTAGTTCAGAACTGCTCCAGCAGCAGATATTCCCTGATCCAGATTCTCACATCCGAAACCTTTCAGAGAAGCGGTTCTAAAATGTCTGGTTAATATCTCATATCCGAATTCCCGGTTAAACATCCAATCATCCTGACCAGTCAGAAGAATCTGAAGATTATTGGCTTTTAACTTTTGTTTAAGGGGTTCCTGCTGATCGACCGGGATCAGAATTTCAGAAGGACTGATTGATTCGATTTCATCTATAAGCTTCTTTTCACTGCATTCAGTCACCAAAAATTCTCCTGTAGAAACATCAGCAGTAGCAAAACCCCAGATTTCATTTTTTTTACACAGAGCAGAAAGATAATTATTACGCTTTAATTCTAAAATATTCTCAGAGGTAACTGTGCCCGGAGTAACAATCTGTACTACTTCCCGTTTTACAATGCCTTTAGCTTCTTTGGGATCTTCCACCTGTTCACAAATTGCCACTCTATATCCGGCTTTTATCATTTTGGCCAGGTAGCCTTCCAGGGCATGGTGGGGAAAACCGGCCAGAGGTACATTTCCGGCTTTTCCATGTCCGCGGGAAGTAAGAGTTATCCCCAGTACTTTGGATGCAGTTACAGCATCTTCATTGAACATCTCATAAAAATCACCCATTCGGAAAAAAACAATGGTATCTTTATGTTTTTTCTTGACCGCATAGTATTGGGTCATTAAGGGAGTATCTTTTTTGGTTGTTTTAGTTGTTTTAGCCATATGTAACTTTTGATGAATACAAAATGATTAAATGTATTTTTAAAATAACACTCTGTGGGTAGAAAATCAAATGTTTTTTCCCCGTAGTTTTAGGAATATTTTTTAACATATCAATGTAGTCTCTATTTTATCAGTACATAACCTGTTTCATCCTCTATTTTTGCTGTTTTATCGCTTTTTTCTAAGTCTTTTGAGTAATGATTGTATCTTGTAAGAGAATTCGGGATTGTTATTGGATATTGTTCAAAAAATAAAAAAAAGGAGAAAAATTATGAACAAGACACAATGTATACTTTTAGTTGTTTTTATTTTAAAAATGTGCTTAACCAACAATTTGGTGATGGGCCAGGTGGAGAGATGGGAAGAACAGCTTAAACAGGATCCGGAAAATGAAAAGATATTATTGAATCTGGGGAAATACTATCATGATAGGAGCGGTAATCAGAAACACAAGCAAGCTGTTAAAAAAGCAGAAGAATATCTTACTCAATTACTCCACATCGACTCTACTCATGGACTGGCCCTGGTGTATTACGGATCTCTTTTAACCATGAAAGCCCGGGATGCATCCTTACCCTGGAATAAATTGAAATATGTAAAAAAAGGAATAGCCCGAATGGATAAAGCAGTGTATTTCGAGCCGGACAATCCGGAAGTGAGACTGATCAGGGGAATTAATTCCGTTTCTCTTCCTTCCAGATTCAATCGTCTCCCGTGTGGTCTGGAGGATTTCGAGCATATCCAACAAATTCATAAAAAACATCCATTAGATCTGACAGGGAATTTCTGGTTATCCTACTATTTTAATTATGGTTTGGCTCTCTGGAAAGCTGAGAATTATACCCAAGCCCGGGAGAAGTTTTCAAACGCCATTGAAATCGATCCGGATTCTGACTATGCTGCCGCTGCCAGAGAGTATGTGGAGAAAATAGAGGAGAAAACCGGTGAAAAATAATTGCCTTATCAAAGTTGAACATCTTTCCAAAGAGTATCTTTTAGGTAAAACTCCTATACCTGCTCTCCGGAATATCAGCCTTACCATAGAAAAGCAAGACTTTCTGGTCATTGCCGGCTCTTCCGGAAGCGGTAAAACAACTCTGCTGAATATCATTGGATTGATCGACAATCCCACCTCGGGTGAAGTCTGGTTTGGAACTGACAAGGTATCCTCGGTGAGTTTGAACTCACTTTTCTCTTATCGCAGAGACCGGCTGGGATACATTTTTCAGACCTTTAATCTGATTCCGGTAATGAGTGTGTTTGAAAATGTGGAGTATCCTCTGGTATTAAAGAAAGTACAGAAAAAATCCAGACAAAAAAGAGTTGAACAAGTTCTGGATAAAGTAGGATTGGGGGACAGAAAAAACCACAAACCCCGGGAACTTTCCGGAGGCCAACGTCAAAGGGTATCCATTGCCCGGGCTATGGTCAAAACCCCGGATATTGTATTAGCTGATGAACCCACTGCCAATCTGGATTCCAGAACCGGCAGGGAGATTGTAGAACTCATGCAGACGCTTAATCAGGAGGAAGGCGCTATCTTTATTTTTTCTTCCCATGATCCCGGTATTATTGATCAGGGACAAAAGATACTGTTTTTACAGGACGGGGAAATAGTAGACAGCAAAAACAGGAGGGTTGAACCATGACATTTATGAAATTAGGCTTCAGAAGTTTATTTCGACAAAAGCGGAGAACCCTGATCACTTTAATGGTCATTACTTTTGGTATTGGCTGTCTGCTACTCACCACCGGTCATTCCGTGTACATAGAATGGGCTCTGCGGGAGAGTACTATTCATTCCGAGACCGGGCATCTGCAGTTGTTCCACCCGGAATATTTCCAGCAGGAGGAGGAAACAATTCTCCAATACGGACTGGATAATTATGAAATGATCGGTGATGATTTAATGCGAAACAGGGAAGTAATGCTGGTACAGGCACGCATTGATTTTATGGGATTGATTTCCAACGGAGATAAATCAGTAGCCTTTATGGGAAAAGGGGTAGAACCGAACAAAGAAAAGAAACTCAGAAATTTATTCGGCAACTCAGGAGCGGACTATGATTCCCTCATTGCCAATCAGCCGGATACGGATATTATTATTTTAGGGCAAGGGTTAGCTGCTTCCCTGGATGCCGAGAAGGGAGACTGGCTGACCCTGATGTCTACCACTGCCGATGGTGCTCTTAATGCTGTGGATGTGAGAGTAGTTGATACTTTTAACGGTGGAATGGCAGAGTATGATAAACGTGCGCTTATGATTCCCCTGAAAACTGCTCAAATACTCCTGAACAGTCAAAAAGTAAAGAAATTGCTGGTAACCCTGGATGACACGGAAAAGACAGATCAAATGTATGATCGAATCTCCCATCGTGCTGAAAAACAGGGGTATGCAGTGAGTCTCAAAAAATGGCACCAGCAGGCTGCCTATTACCGGCAGGTGAGCCGGTTTTACCATCAGATTACCGGATTTCTCTCTTTAGTGCTGTTCATTATTGTATTCTTCAGCACTTCCAATACAGTAGTAATGTCCATTGTGGAGCGAACCCGGGAAATCGGAACTCTGCTTTCTCTGGGAACGTCTCGCTGGCAAACTCTGAAGATGTTTTTCTTTGAAGGATTACAGATAGGTATAATCGGTGGATTCTTAAGCTGCGTGTTTGCTCTGGGATGTTCTATCATGATCAATCATTTTCAGATTGTACTATCACCTCCACCCGGTTTTACGGAAGGGTATCCGCTTTCCATTCGCGTCCAGGCTGATTTCTACATTCAGATTTTTTTGGTTACGGTTATAGTTGCCACTTTTTCTTCTCTGGCACCGGTATTCAGAGTAACCAGAATGAAAATTGTGGATGCTTTGGGACATGTTTAAAGGAAAAAGGATAAAGGAAAAAGTAAAAAGATGAAGAAAAAATAATACTCAATAATAAATAATATAAAATGCAAATTGAAAAATTAAAAATGAAAAATTGAGAATAGTAAAATGCTAATAGCCAACCAGCCAATTCCAGAAGACCAACAGGCTAAAGGCTAACTAGCTAATTGCTAAAGGAGACTACCATGATAAAAAAAATAGTCTTATTAAATGTTATGTTTTTTGGAGTAATGTATGCAGGAGAGGGAGAAGGGCAAAGTATCCTTGAAAAGGTCGATAACTACAGAGTTCCCTACCAACAGTTTTTGATCAGGACAAAATTAACTTCCTATGAAGGAAACACAGTCAAAGAGTCTGCTGTCTTTGATGCTTATATCAATGGTGAGAACAGGAGTCTGGTTATAGAGAAAGAAGGAAAAAATAAAGACATGAAAATTCTCTATGTGGATGAGAAAATGTGGGTGCAGCTGCCCGGTTCCAGAAGACCGATACGGATTACTCCCATACAGAGACTGATGGGACAGGCATCCAACGGGGATGTGGCCAAAGTGGGATTTAAAGCAGACTACAGCATAGAAAATTGCGATACAGTCAGATTAGGGGAAAAGCATTGTTACAAATTAGTGATGAAAGCAAAGCGGAAGTCATCTACTTATCACCAGATCAATCTCTATGTTTGCCAGGAAAATTGTCAACCGATAAAGGCAGAGTTTTATCTGATCTCGGGCAAACATTTCAAAACCGCCGAGTATGTAGAATACCGATTATTCCAGAACAAGCTGCTCCTGGCAAAAATGATAATTTATGATGAACTGAGAACGGACTGTAAAACCGTTTTTGAATATACCCTTATCCGGGAAAAAGAACTGCCTGTACGATATTACAACAAAAATCATCTCATTCATGTACGGGGGCTGTAATCCGTGAATATCCGAAAAGTCATACTCTTTTTTTTGATTCTTCTGCCCGGAATTTTATGGAGTGAGAAATGGAGGTTTTTCACTCTGTACAAAAATTATTACACTTGTTTCAGAGAATCAGGGTTTAATCCTGCGAATCGGACAATGAAGGCCCTGGGGTATACCAACGGTCCCCATGGCTCTTTATTTCAGCACCTGAGTCTTCAGACAGAGCTTCTTTCCCTGCAGTGGCAACTAGATATCCTGGGGAGGCTGAAATATGAGAATAACAAATGGGATAACATCGTGGATATCAAACAGTTTTATTTTCAGAAAGATCTCTCTCCCACTCTGATACTCATGACCGGCAGGGCAATTCTGCGCTGGGGTACAGGATATGCTTTTAATCCAACGGATGTGGTGGCTCCGGGTAAACGCTTGAATGATCCTGAGAACCGGGAAAAGCTGACCAGCGGCAATGATCTGGTCAAACTGGAATACTTTGGGAAATCTTTTTCCCTGGCGTTTTGTTATGTGACTACCATAGATATGGAATCTTCCTTCAGTTCCTGGGAATCAACATTGGCTTTCCGGTTTTATCAAAATATGTATGGCATGGATGTTTCTTTGATTGGCTGTCTGGATAAAGAGGAGTCCCCTGTCTGGGGTGCTAATTTTTCTGCTGTCACCGGTGATCGGTTGGAAGTGCACGGAGAATTATCTGCCCAGCAAGGAAGCTATACCTGTTACCATCAGACTATTGGCCACGGCAGCAGGCTTTTTACTGAGAATCCTTTATCTGATTTTCGCCGGAATGACAATAAATACTACTGCAGGTATCTGGCCGGATTTCAGTACACACTGCCCGGAAATATACTCTGGATAGCAGAGTATTATCATCAGGATCAGGGATACAGTGCTAAAGAATGGGAATCTATTATGGATCAGCAAAAGTTTATTTATTCTAGATTAAAACCACCTTTTGAAGAATTGGCAGAAGCAAATCTTCTCTGGAGTCTGAATGTATTTTCAGCCAAAGGAGCGATGAGGGACTATCTTATGAATTATATCCAAATTCCTCTTAACAGAAAAATAGAATTACGATCAACCTGTCTTTTGAATCTTGCTGATTTCAGTTATGTCTTTATTCCGGAATTAAATATACAGATAGGAAATTACTTTACTTTTTACGAAAGAAACTATATCTTTCAGGGTAAAAGAAAAACCGAATTTGGTGAATTTTTTCAATCTTTTTATTTTGAAATAGGAATATATGTGAAATGAGATTAACTTTAAATTATAAGTTTATCTTCAGGATGGCATTTTTTGTGATTTTTGCAACGGTCTTGCTGTTTTCTTTGACTATTTTTATTTCCGGTAAATTATGGTGGCCGGATATATGGGAAATTTTTATATATGTCTCAAGCTGTACTTTTTTTTGTTCTCTGCTGCTGAATATGTTATATGAACAAATTTCTCTGTTGCCGCGTTTATTGTTCTTTCTGATTTTCACTCTTCTTTCCAGTTTGGGAGTTGGTATCGGATTGATGATGAGTTCCCTGATTTTGCAGGGAAAAATGAATTTTAATAACAATTATCTTCTTGTAATAATTGTGGGTGTGGTTTTCAGTGCAGGAATAACATTATTTGAAGTTCATAAATTAAAACTTGAGAAAAAAATTGCTCATCTTAAAAGAGCTGAACTGGAAAATGAGCAGCTCAGGAGGCTGGAGTCAGAAGCCCGGTTTAACAGTTTACAGGCCAAACTGAATCCTCATTTCCTTTTTAATACCCTGAATTCTCTGGCAGCTTTGGTATATGATAATCCCCAGATGGTGGAGAAAAGTATTGTACGTCTGTCTGAATTGTATCGAAATGTACTTTCTATTTCTAACCAGACATTCATTCCTGTCGAGGAAGAATTGTCTCTGATCAGAGATTATCTTGAACTGGAGAAACTCAGGTTCGGCGATAAAATGAATTATTCATTTCATTATTCAAAAAATATGCATAATATAAAAATACCTGGTCTTTTAATTGAACCATTGGTGGGAAATGTGGTAAAACATGTTCTTGAAAAGCAGAAAGAAACAGTAAGTATTGAAATAACTGTTCAGGTAAATAAAAAATATATTAAGATTTCAGTTTCAGACAATGGACCTGGTTTTATGACCAGCAGTATATCCTCAGGGTATGGTCTTACCAGTATCAGAGAACGATTAAAACTCCTTTATGATGAAGATTATGATTTTTATATAGACACAAAATCCAGAAAAGGAACATTGGTAACAATTAGGATTCCTTTAAAAAATAATAATCATCATTACCTTTAAAAACTGGAGAATTAATGAAAATATATCGTCCTGTTACATTTTTGCTTGTATCAAAAGTAATTGATTTTTTATTTAAGAGATGAGTAAATGAAAGCTTTAATTATCGATGACGAAAAATTAGCCTGTACCCGGCTGAGACGAATGCTGAAAAAGTATGATCAGATAGAAATTTCAGGTGAAGCATATAATGGAAAAGAAGCGTTGGAGCTGATAAAAAAAATCAGTCCTGATGTTATCTTTCTGGATATCAAGATGCCCCTGCTTTCAGGATTTGAAATGCTGCAGCGATTGAAAAAGCCTCCTGCTGTTATATTCACAACTGCTTTTGATCAGTATGCTCTTCAGGCTTTTGAGGAAAATGCGGTTGATTATCTGGTAAAACCTGTTTCTGAAGAAAAACTGGACCGGGCAGTAACTAAGCTTTTTAAACTTCTGGGCGATGATATTGTTCAGTTAGTGGACTGGAAACAATTATTGGTATCGATTCGGAAAAAAGAAGATGCTATCAAGCGGTTTTCGGTCCGTACAGGAGACAGGATGTTAATTGTTCCGGTTGAGGATGTGATTTATTTTAAAGCTAAGGATAAATATACCTTTCTCCATACCGACAAGGACAGTCATATTATCCCTTTTACTCTTCGGAAACTGGAAGATCAACTGGAGCAGAAATATTTTATACGGGTCCACCGTTCTGCTATTGTTAATATAGATCATATCCAGTCCATTCATCGCTGGTTTGCCGGAAAGCTAAAATTAAAAATGAACAACGGGAAAGAGCTGATAGTAAGTCAGGGATATGTGAAAGAATTCAGGAAGAAGATACATTTGTAATGGAAATGGTTACACTGGACATACCCAAAAAGCTATCCTTATGTCAGTCTGAGCTTTTCGAAGACTGACAGATACAATAAAAACAATATGTTTTGATGACAAGCAGTATGACATTTATAAACAAATTTTACATTTAGAATAAAACCGAAACGGAATAAAACTCCAGGTGTCAAAATTAAATTGATCCCTGATATTTTTATTACTTACGATTCTACAAGGAAGTTTTATTGCTATTAGTGAACCTTTAAAGAATATAAAAAATATAATGAAAGAACAATTGGGAAAAGACAAAAATGTCGGTAAGGTGACAATACCAAGTCTTTATAGTATAGATAACTATCTAAATTTTCTTGATTATATTTCATTTATTTGTAGAAAGAAAGGTTGGGAACGATTAGGGACTCTTCTTTATCCCTCTTATATTATTTTTGTAGTTTTACCTGCGATATTATTATTAGGTGATCAAATAGGTGATCAAATATTTAAAGTTATATTTTTAAAGTTCGAATCAGGTTTATTATTCTTATTAATTTTAAATTTAATTTTGGGGTTTATGTGTTATATAGTTTCTCGAACATTTTTTAAAGGTCGTTGGAAAAAGTTTAGAGAACAAAGAAAGAACAATCTTCTCTGAAAGTTTAATCTAATAAACCTTCCAGGTTTTTAAAACCTGGAAGGTTTTACTAGTATGCGCTAAGCCTTATATTACTCACCCTTATGCCTCACAATCTCACCTTCAATCATATAAATGACATCTTCAGCAATATTGGTTGCCAGATCGGCAATTCTTTCTAAGTGTTTGGAAATAGAACGATTATAAAGGTATATTTTAACATGTTCCGGGTGTTTCATGATACCTTTTTCCACCTGTTCATACATATTTCTATTCATTTCATCAATTTTGCTGTCAATTTTACATACCTGTTTTGCCACATCCAGGTCCATATTGACCAGAGAATCCAGACTCATTTTTAGCATTTTTTTTACCTTTTCAGACATTTCACTAAAGTCAAACACAGGTTGTGTATCTGGTTGGTGCGAAAGAAAAATTGCACATTCACAAATATTTACTACAAGATCCCCTATGCGTTCGAGATCATTATTTATTTTTAAAACCACTATAATAAAACGCAGATCGATTGCTACGGGTTGATAAAGTGCTAAGAGTTTCAAGCACTCTTCTTCTAATTCAACTTCTTTCTGGTCGATTTCTTTGTCATTTTCTATTATTTTTTCTGCTAAATTTCGGTCTATATTTTTTATAGACTCAACTGCTTGATTTAGTCGTTCTTCTACCAGAGCACCTAAATTAAGAATATATTTTTCTAATCTATAAAGTTCATTTTGAAATATATTAGGCATTTTTATTCTCCTTTTTTACTGAGCACTATAAAAATTAAAAAAATTTAATTTTTATAGGTTTAACTATTTAAAATAATGTACTATTGTTAGAAATGTGTTAGAATACTATTAGAAATTGTTCTAATAGTAAGAAATTTCTTGAAGTTGATTATGTTTTTTTCTATATTACCTTATAATTTAATTTATATTTATATTGTATGGGGAAATTATGAGTAAAGATTATATATTAATTATTGAGGATGAGACAGATATTCAAGAATTGATTCAGTTCAATCTGGAAAAAGAAGGATATCGGGTAACCAGTACGCTGACAGGAGAGGAAGGCATTTCACAAATTAAAACATCTCCACCGGATCTGGTTTTACTTGATCTTATGCTTCCCGGTATAGATGGATTTGAGGTATGCAGAAGATTAAAATCAGATGATGAAACTAAAAAAATTCTTATTGTCATGATAACAGCCAAAGGAGAAGAGTCTGATATTGTAGCCGGACTGGAATTAGGTGCGGATGACTATATCACTAAACCCTTTAAACCCCGTATTTTGATTGCCAGAATCCGATCTGTGTTGAGAAGAGCGGGTAAAGATTTTTCAGAAGAAACATCAGTCATGTCAATTCATAATATTAAAATTGATTCTTCCAAATTTATAGTTACAGTTGATGACCAACCTGTACCCCTCACTGCTACTGAATTCTATATTCTTAAGTTACTTGTTCGCAGACCGGGATGGGTTTTTACCAGAGGACAGATAATTGATGCAGTAAAAGGGAGCGATTATCCGGTCACGGATCGATCTGTAGATGTCCAAATTACGGGCTTAAGAAAAAAATTGAAATCTGCCGGTAAATATGTAGAGACGGTTAGAGGTATCGGATACAGATTTCAGGAATAGTACTGTGAAAAAACCAAAATCTCTTTTCTGGCAATATTTTCCTCTATATCTTGTGATCTTAGTAATTTCACTGGGAGTGTTGACCTGGGTTGTATCACTTGCTGTACGAGACACCTATATAGAGCTTTCTAAAAAGGATTTAAGGAACAGATCCCTGCTTATTGCTCACATTATCCAGGATGATATTTTATCAGAAAGATTTGATACTGTTCAAAATCTGTGTAAGAATTTGGGACAACATATTGGTTTTCGTATTACTGTAATCCTTCCATCCGGTAGAGTTGTTGCTGACTCTGATCATGATCCAGACTTGATGGAAAATCATGCTGACCGTCCGGAGATCAGGACAGCCATGAATGACAGCACAGGAACGTCCATCAGATATAGTGCGACCATAAAAAAACATATGATTTATACAGCAGTGCCGTTATCACATCAGGGTCAGATAAAAGCTGTTGTGCGCAGTTCTTTTCCCATTATCAAGCTGTACAGGACGATCAATGCTTTTTATCGACGTATGGTTGTCATTGGCATCATTGTTATTTTTCTGGCGGTTACAATCTCTTTTCTACTCTCCCGAAGAATAAAGAGCATTATACGTAATCTTAAAGAAGCTGCGGTTAATTTTGGTAAAGGAAAACTAAATCATCGAGTACATATTTCCGGTTCCGAGGAATTTGAAATTCTTTCTGTGGCTATGAATAAAATGGCTGAAGATTTAAACTCCCGCATCAATAAGATTTCTGAACAGCATAAAGAGATGGAAAGTGTTATTTCCTGTATGTCTGAAGGTCTGCTGGTGATTGATCTTGAAGAAAAAGTGGT
>JAWODZ010000166.1:0-27181 GCA_046483025.1 bacterium | reverse complement strand
AAAAAGCCCGTGAAGAGAGAATAAAACAAAGAACAATGGTGGCAGCATGAATAAAATTAACCAACTTATTAAAATGACCGATTATTCAAATTCCTGTTGAACCAGGACATTTTCTTTGATTTTATTTATTACATCAGCAGTAATTTTACCAATTTTTCTCTTTATAAGTTTGTTGATGGATGTTCAATTTTATTTAATAGATTTGTCTGAACTACTAAAACTGGTCTAGTTTTTCCAGTTTCAGTACCAATTTGAGGACTGAGATCAGCTATCCAGATTTCATATTGTCTAACATTCATTCTCTATGTCCTCAAATTCTTTTAAAATTGATAAGGAATCTTCTTTAACTAAAAAGTATTCTTTTTTAGCTGTTTCTCAATAATTTTTCGTTTTTGTAACTTATTATAGTAATCAATAGCCTCATTGATATATCTGTTTCTGGGCTTTTTCATCATTGATAAAATACTTTCAATTTCACCAAATATTGATTGCATATCCAGGACACCCGACGTGGAGCGTAAAGTTGAGGGGTCGTACCAGATAAAGCCATTTTAGTATTTATCATGGTCACTCGCCGAGCATGAACTATCAGTCTTCGACTGAGCTCAGACTGACAGATTTATGAATTTTGGGACAGCATATAACAGTAAAAAAGATATTTTTACTTTCTCACAAACAAATTCTTGATAATATGCCCCGCCATCTTAGGATTTTCTTTAAGACGCCGGGTGCAATAGCCGTACCAGTCCTCACCAAAAGGCACATACACCCTCATGAGCTTTCCTTCTTCAACCAGCTGAGCGCGGGTCTTTTCAGTCACTCCAAGTAGCATTTGAAACTCAAAGTAAGAGGGATCACTACCCGTTTTTGAGATAAGCTCCTGTGATTTTTCTATCAAATAGGTATCATGGGTAGCTATGCCGGTATAGGACTTTGATTCCAGCATTAATTTGATTATTTCTAGAAAATTCTCTCTGATTTTATCAAAATCTTTATAGGCAATTTCTGGTGATTCATTATAAATGCCCTTGCAAACCCGCAGATTGGCAATACCGTCATCTATCAGTTTTTTTACATCGTCCACACTTCGCTTCATATAGGCCTGGATAACAGCCCCCACATTGGTAAAATCTTTTCTGAGCCTTCTATAAATTTCTAATGTATCATCAGTACAGGTGGCATCCTCCATATCGATCCGGACAAAATAATCTTTCTTCTTTGCTTCTTTTACCACAGTTTTTACATTCTCATAGCACAGATCTTTATCAAAACGCAGACCTAAAGAGGTCAATTTTACAGAAAGACTGCCTTTTAATTTATTTTCATGTAAAGCCTTTAAAACCTGGATACTTAAATCTCTGGATTGGATAGTTTCTTCCCGGGTCATCACCTCCTCCCCCAGTACATCAATAGTGGAATAGCACCCTTCATCATTAAGTTCCCTGGTAGTATCCATGGCATCTTGCAGAGTAGTACCGGCAATATAGCGTTTAGAAAAAAGCCAGATAAAAGATTTGGGGAAAATAGGAAGAATTTTAACAATCAGATTATTAAATACCTTCATTACTCATCACCTCATTTTATTATAATTTAATGCATATATTGTAATAGTATAAAAAAAAATTTGTCTAATTTCAACAAAAAACTCAATAATATAAAATTCTAGTAAAACCTCCTTAAGGTTTGAAACCTTCGGGATGTTTTATTGATCTCAAGACAAAACAATTAATTTCAATATTAATCGAAGTAATTAGAATGAATCAATTATCCTTATTAACTGAATCAAAGCCCTGGACAATACTCTGAAAAAGAAGATAATGAATCATCATTCTTTTTAAAAACCTGGGAGCATACGGGAGCATTTTTTTAAAAAATTCAGCTACTGCATTATTAACAGCAATCCTGATAATTAAATGTTGAATTCCTCGCTTAGTTATTAAATCCACCCGGAATGCCTTCTTAAGTTCAGGATGTTTTTGCTTCAGATACGGAAGAGTAACACTGCCGAACTCCTCCATCTGATCGAGCATAACTTTTGTACTCTTATTCCACACAGAATAACTGATTGCCTTTTTATTATAGATTAAAGGTGCTGATACATTCTTTTTCAAACGATAACTAAATTCAACATCGCCCCCATAGCTCATTATAGCATCATCCTGACCCTGCATTTGAATAAAATACCTGGTCTTCATTGCTACATTATGTGAGGTAAAATACTTGTAAGGTACAATTTCACCATCCCCGAGTTTATTTTTTCCTCTTGACTGAATATAATCAGCCAAATAATGAGTTTCAGAGTTCAGATATTTCACTCCCCCGAGAGAAATACAATCATGATCAGTTAACAGCGTATAGTGTTGTTCCACCAAATCAGCAGAAGGGATACTGTCTGAATCAAACATGAGTAAATATTCAGATTGTAAATAAGGTAAGGCAAGATTTCTGGTTGCATTGCTGCCGTGTCTTTTTACATCAGAATGATGAAGCGGGATTATATCCAGAGAAAAAATATTTCTCATTAAGTAATTATTAATTTTCTCGGGGGTGCCATCAATACAAAGTAATATTATGAAATCAGAAAATGTTTGCTGCGAAAAACCCTGCAAGCATTTTTGTAATTCCTCAGGATTTCCAAAAGCAGGTATAATTATATCAAATAATCTCATGTCATTAAAACTTTTTTATAGCCATTTAAAGTTTTCTCAGCAATAGTATCCCAAAGAAAATTATTCTTTATATGTTCTTTTAATGCTTCTTTTGACGGACTTTCCAAAGCGCTTTCTATGCCCTTAAGGATAGAACTCACTGAATAGGGATTGACATAATGAGCGAAATCCATAAAATATTCTTTTGTTCCTCCATAAGGAGTAATAACAATCTTTGATCCTGTCAGTGCCGCTTCCAAAGCAGCTCTTCCCGGAGTTTCAAATTTAGAAGGAAGAACAAATACATCACACGCTGCATACGCAGATGCAAGCAAAGGCGAATCATGGTCCAGTCCATCAATAATTATCAGATTATTATTTTTCTCTGCTTCTTTTAAACAGGCTTCACTTTCATCCCCTGGGGTTATTCTGCCGATGATAACTGCAGGATGGTCTATCTTGCCAAGTGCTTTTATTAAAGAAAGAACATTCTTTCTGTTCGGCCCGATATGTCCAACACTGAGAATAAAATCTTTGATTCCGTATTTTTTTTGAAAAAGAGAAGGATCTCCATTCATGAATTCCGGAGAAACTCCATTAGGAACGACTTCTATCTTATCCTCAGAAATACCGAGCCCCCGGGATATAAGTTTCCCTTCTGCTATGGTATTAGGTAAAACCATCTGAGACCAATCACAAATATCCCTTGTGAATCCATAATCCTGCCAGACACCGGAAAGAACTTTTTTTATTAAGCTGTCTAAAATAACTGTAGTTCGCACCACTGCCGGGGTATGTCGGGTAAAAAAAATAGGATTCACCACGAATTTCACCTTTCGCCTCCATAAATCACGGGCCAGACTGTATACTCCCAGATTTGCAGCAAAAAGATGTACTAAATCATAGTTGAGCAGCTTCTCGGCCGGCTCCCACATATTGAAATAGTCCACCTCTATTCCCAACTGGTCCAGATATTTTTTGGTCTGGATAATTTTTACCAGAGGTCCTCCTCTGATTAATCCTACACTTTGATAACAGACAAAACAGACTTTCATCGTTTTAATTTTCCTAAATAATGTTCAATATCATATACTAACATTCGCAAGTTCTTTTTTCTTAGTTGTTTTATGTTATAATGATATAAATTTTCTTTCTTTTCCAAGGTGTACCCTTTCTGAAGTACTTGACTTGCTTCGGTTAAAGGATGCAAAAATTGATCGCCGTTTGAAAGTGAAGCCCTGATCCACACAGATGAATCTGTATTAAAAGAATGTAAATATAGCTTTTCATCAATAAACTCTGCATCCCAGGTAATTTCATTTCTTTTTCTCCACCAATCTGAATATTTTCCCAGAGAAATAACCGGGATATTCTTCTGCATGACATTCTGAAAAATAATATCAAAAACATCGAAATACCCATGCAGTGGGTGATGATAAAAAATTATTGGTTGATATACTGCACGTTTAACTTCCATAATTTTTAGATAATAGTTTAATATATTTTCTCTAGTATGCCGTGCTCTTCGCAAACTCCCTACACTTATAGGATGGATAGGTATCTGCAATACCCTAGAAAATGACTTTCCGAGATAAGGGAAAAACGGAATTTCATCATAGGCAAGACCGAATTCAGAGGAATATTTAAACCCAAATTCTTCTGCAACCTGAGCTAAAGTAGGATTCCATTCTCCATAAGGCGCTGCATATCCTTTTGGTTTGATATCGAATTGCTTAATAATATGTAATCCCTGCTTAAAATCTTTCCGGTTTTCTTCAAGAGTTGGGTATATTCTATGACGATAACAATGGTATCCAATTTCCTGATTCTCCATTTCCCGATATATATTGATCCAGTTTGCCTGAGATTTCACCTCAACAAACCAGGTGGCCGGAACACTGTTTTTTCTGCAAACCTGATAAAGGTTTTTAACTTCCTGTTTACTGCTGAAATCTGTATCTACTCGGAAGGAGAATTGACTTTTGGCACCATCTGGAAAAAACCAAAGATGGATAAAAGGAAGATTACGGATATGAAACAGATACTGCAGGCAATTATGGATCAAATAGAAAATAGCTTCTTTGGATACTTTTGAAACTCTTTCTGAAGGGTTCCTGTCTTCAAATTCTGAAGGAAACTTTTTTCTCTGGATTTTATAGTTAAGGAGTGATGATAACAATTCTACAGGTAAAATGAGTGCAGTTCCCTTGTCTGCTTTTTTAACTGCAATTGACTTCCGTCCCCTTTGATCCTCCACGTGTTGGGCATGTGAGGCTACAGAAGATTTTCGATGTAAGTCACAGGGTATAGCAGTTAAGAATGTTTTGTCTGAGTATAAATATTTTATATGCACATGTTTGATTTTTTCATCCAGTAATTGTTTTGCAATATCTGCTTCTATGAGTAGCGATCCTCCGTTGTGCAGATAGTGAAGAATATTTTTTTTATTTTTTACTGCATTCTTTGTGCTGACAATTAAAACTGCATACTCATTCTGGGGGATGGTTTTGGTAATATCAGCTTTGCTGAAAGATATTCCTATCTGTTGCAGGATCAGCTTCCACTCCGGTAAAATTTCAGAAATTCCAACTTTTAACTTCAAATAAACTTCCTTTTTAGATAATATAATTCATCCTTACCAATCCCTCCCAGCCAGATAATATAAGGAAATCCGATTAAAGTGATAAGAATTATTCTAATAAAAAATGCAAGATTTACAAACAATAATAATGGTATTAAAAGTAAAAATGTTCCCACAAAAGGGAGTATAATGGAACGTATATAGTTTAAAACTATATGTCTTTTAAGAGCTGCTGCCATTATAATGAGAGCTGTTAGTTGATATGCAATCAGACCAAAAGCAACACCAATGGTTCCCAGAAGTTCAGTTAAAATCAAAGTGATAATGAAAAATACAATCATTCCACTTAATAAGGATCTTGTATAGATTCTTTCTTTTTCCATTCCAATTAAAGTAAAAGTAAAAACAGAGTTTATCAGATTCAATGCAAAATAACCTACTAATACCCGAAAAATCGGAACTGCATTCATAAATGAAGGTCCGAAAATCAAACTAATTATATATTTGCCACTTATAACAGCATAAAGTCCGATTATTAACACCAATACGGTAGTAATCTTCAACACAACATTTACATTTTCTTTTAGCTTTTCAGGAGAATTATTAAAACAACGACTGATGCTTGGAAAAAAGACTGCATAAAAAACCCGATCCAGAATCAGTAAAAATACAACGACTTTAAAAGCCGCACTGAATAATCCTACATCAGATTTAGTAGCAACTAAACCAAGATAGATTGGCGGAAATTGAGTAGTGATCTGAGCAATAATAAGAGCAATACCTAAAGGAAATGCTTCCAGTAATAGTGACCGAATTTTTAGTTTGTGCTTTCGGAAACATAGTGAATAATTCTTTCGGGTATATGTTATCCATAAGAAAACACTGTTAACACCAATACCAATAATCCATGCCCAGGCAACCCAAATAATATCTTTATTATTTTTTACACACAAAAAAACAATTACCAGATAAAAGAACATACCAATGATTTTGCCGCCGGCAATAATCCCCAGCTTCCTTTTTCCATGGAAAAACCATTCTAAAAGCAGAGCAGTTGGGAAAACTCCCAGAAGATACACACGAGTGACATGAACAATTTCCTGAGATGTAATAAAAATATATACAATACCAATTCCAATACTAAAAGCAATTGCAGAGAGGATTAATCTGGTTATAATGATATTTGCTGTTAAAAATTCAATATTTCCTGTTTCACCTGCAACTTTTCTGGTTCCAAGTAACTTCAGTCCACTGTTTCCTAAAACCATCGCATAGGCAAGTGCAGCTAAACCAATACTTATAGTACCAAAATCTGAGGGGCCAAGCACCCTGGCCAGATAACTTATAACCAATAATCCAAGCAGGCGACTTACAGCATCTCCAAAATAAATAAAAATGATATTTTGTGAATGGGACGTTAATTTCATCAGCTATCCAAAACTACTTTTTTTAAACCATTAACTCTCCTTTCAAAGGGAAATTTCTGGATAATACGCTGTCTGGCTTTTTTACCTAATACTTTATTTTCTCTTAAGGCTTTTTTTATAGAATCTTTCATATCTTCTATTGATCCAAAAGGAATAATAAAACCAGTATCGCCAATGGCTGTGGGTATTCCTCCAACCTCAGTCCCTACCGGTATACATTCACATAGCATGGCTTCACATAGAGCATTAGGCAGACCCTCAGATCGGCTGGGCTGACAATAAACTGCTGCTTTCTGAAAATAAACCAGTAAATCTTTTTGTGACATAGCCGATAAAAGAGTAACATTGTCTGATACTGATATTCCTAAATCTTTAAGAAGTGATTGATTTATTCCTATAATCGTAAAAGAAACATTTGGCAGCAAATGAGCTACTCGCAGAAGAAAATCTATTCCCTTGGTTTTCAGCCGTATTTCGTTTGTAATGCTGGCTACTGTAAGAACTCCCCTTTTTTTCGATGCTCCAGGCATGAAAAAAGAAGTATCATAACCAGTTGGTAAGTATCGAATATTATCACCTTTATACCCGGCAAGTTTTTTTGCTTTATCTTTCATGGACGGATCAACTACAAGAACAGTATCTGCTTTACGAATTGCGGTACGTACAAAGGGACGTTTCCATTTGGTAAGCCAGATCCCATATCCAATCTCTGTATTCAAAGCTACATCAACACCGGCAATGACTACTATAGTTTGCTTACCCAGTAATTTTGCCAAAGATACAGCTATCCCGCTGTATACAGAGGCAAACCAGGAAAACACTATATCGCAAAAAAAAATATTCCAATAGATTTGAAAAACTGCCTTAAAACCACTGGTTATAAGGCAGTGTACATTGCTAAAATCCTTTAAAATCTGTATATCATGTTTAATGAAAGGTGTTATAAAGGTCGATAGAAAAAGTACTCGTTTTTTTTTTGCCTTAATTTTTTTCATTAACTATTACTTTTTCATTAAACTGACCATAATTGCTTTTTGAATATGCAGTCTGTTTTCAGCCTCATCAAAAACAATGGAATGAGGACCATCCATTACTTCATCGGTAATCTCATCACCACGGTGAGCAGGAAGACAGTGCATTACTTTTACATCTGATTTAGCATTTTTTAATAATGTATTATTTACTTGATAATCTTTAAATATTTTTTTTCGTTTCTGGGCTTCCGACTCCTGACCCATGCTTGCCCAGACATCTGTATAGATAAACTCAACTCCCTGAACAGCCTCTTTAGGGTCTCGATAAATTTTGATTTCACTGCAGTTGGAATCCTTTGCCCGGGATAAAACATTTTCATCCGGATCATAGCCTTCCGGAAGAGCTAAATGTAACTGCATAGGTATACGGGAAGCTATATTCAGCCAGGAATTAGCCAGATTATTACCATCCCCTATATACGTTAACTTCAATCCTTTTAGACTGCCCCTGTGTTCAAGAATAGTAAACATATCACCCATCACCTGACAGGGATGTAAAAGATCAGATAATCCGTTAATTACAGGAATTGAGGCATATTGACCTAACTCTTCTACGTTAGAATGGGAGAATACCCGTGCCATTATACCATCATTATATCTGGAAAAAACCCGGGCAATATCTGCAACTGACTCTCTTTTGCCTAATCCAATATCATCTGGAGATAAATATAAAGCATGCCCTCCAAGCTGAAACATACCGACTTCAAAAGAGACTCTGGTTCGGGCAGAGGGTTTCTGGAAAATCATAGCCAGGGTCTGTCCTTCTAAAATATGATGTTTTTTACCTGATTTTGTTTTTTTCTTCAATTCGGACGCTAAGGTGAACATCTCCTTAATTTCATCAAAGTTCAAGTCTGTTATGGCAAGAAAATTTTTTTTCACTTTTCCTCCTTACTTATAATATATATTTAGTCAAATCTTCGTCTTCAATAATATCTTTAAGTCTCTCTTCAACATATTCCTTAGTTATCTTTACATCCTTGATTTTTTTATCAGGCAACTGATAAAGGGTTTCTTCCAGCAATGTACTCATAATTGTATGAAGTCTTCTGGCTCCGATATTCTCAGTCCGATCATTAACTAAAGTGGCAGTTTTGGCAATTTCCCTTATTGCTTCTTTGGTAAAAATTACCTTTACATTTTCCGTATTAACTAATTCTCTGTATTGTTTTACCAGAGCATTCTCAGGTTCAGTGAGGATGCGTATAAAATCTTTAGTAGTAAGGCTTTTTAGCTCTACTCTAATAGGGAAACGTCCCTGTAACTCAGGAATAAGATCAGAGGGTTTGGAAACATGAAATGCCCCAGAAGCAATAAAAAGAATATGATCGGTTTTTACCATTCCATATTTAGTTACCACATTAGTTCCTTCCACTACTGGTAAAATATCTCTCTGTACTCCTTCCCGGGACACATCAGGTCCGCCTCTCTTATCAGTATCAGCTACTTTATCAATTTCATCTATAAAAACAATGCCGGAATCCTGTACCCGTTCTATGGCTTCCTTGGTGACTTTATCCATGTCAATTAACTTCTGGATTTCTTCGGCTAATAGCACCTGTCTGGCCTCAGCAATAGTCATCTTTCTCTTCTTTTTCTTCTTGGGCATCATACCGCCGAACATATCCTGAAGATTCATCCCCATCTCTTCCATACCGGCAGGGGTAAAAATCTGCATCATGGGAAAGGAATCGGAACTGATATTTAACTCTATCTCTCTGTCTTCCAGTTTACCTTCCTGCAATTGTTTCCTCAGTTTTTCTCTTGTTCTCTGTAAACGTTCCTCCTCTGATTCAGATTCCTCAATTTCATAATATTTTTCTTTTTTCCCTGACCCTGATTTTTTTTCAGTTGGACCCTCGCCACTGGAACCGGGAAGCAATAGATCTAACAGTCTTTCCTCTAATGCAATTTCAGCTTTTTCTTTTACCCGTTCTGACCATTCTGTTTTTACCATAGAAACCGCCAGATCAGTTAAATCACGTATAATTGACTCCACATCTCGTCCTACATACCCCACTTCTGTAAATTTTGAAGCCTCAACTTTGATAAACGGGGCCTCTGCCAGTCTTGCCAATCTTCTTGCAATTTCTGTCTTTCCCACACCAGTCGGACCAATTAAAATAATATTATTGGGCATGATCTCATCACGCATTTCATCTTTTACCTGCCGTCTTCTCCATCTATTACGCAAAGCAATAGCTACCATCTTTTTGGCTTTATCCTGGCTGATAATATATTTATCTAATTGCTCAACAATCTTCCGTGGTGTTAATGCATCTTTTTTTTCTTCCAAAACCTCCCTCCAAACTATTAAATTAAAATCATAATGTTTCTACTATTATCCTATCATTTGTATAAATACATATTTGAGCTGTAATTTTTAAGGCCTCTTCTACAATCTTTTTTGCACTGAGATCTGTATGTTTTACCAAAGATCTGGCAGCAGCCAAAGCATAAGATCCTCCTGAGCCTATTGCAACAATATCATCGTCAGGCTCAATAATATCTCCTGTGCCTGAAATTATAAGCGTATTCTCGTTATCAGCAACCGCTAACAGTGCTTCCAGACGACGAAGAAACTTATCAGTTCGCCATTCTTTTGCAAGTTCAACTGATGCACGATACAGATTGCCCCGATATTTTTCTATTTTTTTTTCAAACTTTTCAAACAAAGTGAACGCATCAGCAGATGCGCCGGCAAAACCAGTAAGAATTTTATCATCATACATTTTTCTGACTTTCCGGGCATTTATTTTCATAATGGTCTCCCCCATAGTTACCTGTCCGTCACCGCCAAATGCGGTCTGTTCTTTTCTGCGAACACCTAAAATGGTTGTAGCTCTGAATTTTAAATTTTCATTATTCATTCTGTCACTCAATCTTGTTTAATAATTTATAATAATCTGATTTTGTAGATAGAATCATTACTGTAGTACTGTCCACGGTTTCTTTATAGGTCTCCAGAGTTTTGAGAAATGAATAAAAACTCGGATCCCGGTTATATGCAGAAGCATAAATGCCGGTGGCCTTTGCATCTGCTACTCCTGTTATCTCTTTAGCTTCTTTATATGCCTGAGAACGTATTTGCTGTAATTCTTTATCACGTTTACCTTCTATCTCAGCCATACGCCCGTTTCCTTCGGAACGGTATTTTGCTGCAATACGTTTTCTTTCCGAGATCATTCTCTCGTATACCTTCTGACGGACATCCTCTACATAGTTGATTCTTTTCAATCGAACATCCACCAGTTCTATACCAAACTGGGTTGTACTGGTCTTAGCTTCATTCAGAACTTTTTCAATTATTTTTCCTCTTCCAATCTTAATTTTATCTACCAGTCCCACAGAATCCTCTTCAATTACCACAACAGTACTTTCAAATTCCCGGTTTGAACTCCTGATCAGTTCAACTAATAAATTTTCTGAAACATGATCGCGTATTACTGAATTTACAATATTATCCAGTTTACTATGAGCTCCGGTTTCAGTGGTTACGGATTGCAAAAACTTCAAAGGATCAACGATTTTCCATCGTGCTGTAACATCAACCCAGATATATTTTTTATCTTTGGTCGGAATCTGATTTGGATCACCATCCCAGCTTAAAATTCGTTCTTCAAAAAAATTAGCTTTCTGGACAAATGGTGTTTTCCAGTGGAGACCAGCTTTAACTATTGGATCTCCTACAGGTTTTCCAAACATTGTTATAACTACCTGTTCAGTTTCATCTATAACATAAAATCCATTTACTATTACTATAAAAAGTATAAAAACTAATATACCAATAATTACGTTTCGTTTCTTCATTTTTCTCCTCCTTTCCTGAGTGGTAAGAACTGCAACACGCCCTCTTGGGTTTCATCAAAAATAAACTTCTCTTTGACTTTGGGTAATATTTCTGTCATGGTTTCAAGATACATTCGGTCTTTAGTGACATTCTTGGCATATCTGTAAGCGTTCCACACTGCCACAAAATTGACAGAATCTCCCCTGGCTCTGTTGATTCTGTTTAGAGCATATCCTTCTGCTTTCTGAATTGTCTTTTTTGCTTCTCCTTTGGCATTTGGAATAGCATCATTATAAGACTGCCAAGCCTGGTTAATCATTCTTTCTTTTTCCTGTTTGGCCTCATTAACTTCATTAAAAGCAGGTTTTACCTTATCTGGTGGATTAACATCCTGGAGTTTCACCATGGTTATTAATATCCCACAATTATATTTATCCAGTACTTCCTGAAGTATCTCCTGGGTTTTTAAAGCTACTTCTCTCCGGTTTGTAGTTAATACCTCGGTCACACTGTAATCACCCACTATTTTTCTCATCCTTGCTTCCGATATGGCTCGTATAGTTTCTTCAACATCACGCAGATTAAACAAATATTCTCTGGGGTCCTGAATTTGATACTGTACTATCCATTCCACTACTGCTAAATTTAAATCACCGGTAAGCATAAGTGATTCATCAGTATATTTTTGCGGTGCATATCTGGTTCGTTGACCTGCTTTTAAAGTACGAAAACCAAATTCTGAGGTAAATACATGCTTAACCCGAACCTTTCTTACCGTTTCAATACCAAATGGTAATTTCATATGAAGTCCGGATTGAGTGGTTCTGACATACTTTCCGAATTGCCTGATGACTGCTTCTTCATCAGCTGCAACAGTATAGAACGATGAAAATATCAAAATTAACACTATAATCCCTATGATAAAAAACAGTATATTTTTACTGTTAAAACCTCTGGGAATCTCAACTGTTTCCCCACCAATATTAATTGTTTTCTTGAATTTAGCCATAACTATCCTCCATGATAATTTAATAAACTTTTATTTATTTTTTTATTTGATATAAAGAAAGATAAAACCGCCCTCTGTAACTTCAACTTCGAAAATCAAAAGTGTTATCAAATTTCTCTCCTTAACCGTGCTACAGGTATTCTCATCTGTTCCCGATACTTTGCTACTGTTCTTCTGGCTAATTTATACCCTTCCTTCCTTAAAAAATTAGATATAGTTTGATCATTGTAAGGCTTTTTGGTATCCTCTTTTTCAATAATTTCTTTTATTTTTTGCTTAATTAATTTATTGGAAATTTCTTCACCACTCATTGTTTCCAGACGTTCACTGAAAAAATACTTTAATTCAAAAATTCCAAACTCTGTCTGAACATATTTCCCATTCGTCACCCGACTTACAGTGGAAATGTCCAAATCAACTTTTTCTGCAATATCCTTAAGTATCATTGGTTTTAGATACGCTTTCCCCTTTTCGAAAAAAGGCCTCTGCTGTTTGACTATAGCCTCCATTACCCGCAAAATAGTTGATCTTCTTTGATAGATAGAATTAATCAACCAGCGAGCAGATTCCAGCTTCTGCCTTAAATAATCACGAGTTTGTTTGTTTATCTTCTGTTTCTGCCGTAAAAGCTGTTTATAGGATTTATTGATTTTAAGATGGGGAACATTCCAATCATTAAGAGTAATCTTAAAATCACCATCAACCCTTTCCACTATTACATCAGGAATGATATAGTTTTCACCTTCGGGAACATACCTTTCACCTGGTTTTGGATTTAATTTTGAAATAAGATTCATAATTTTTTTCACATCCTCCAGGGAAACCTCCAGACATTTTCTTATTTTTTCAAATCTTTTATTTTTAAAATGATCATAACACTCCTCCAACATCCGAATTGCTAGTTCATTCTTTTCCTGCATTCCATTAAGCTGAATCAAAAGACATTCTTTAAGGTCTCGTGCACCTATGCCGGGTGGATCAAATTTATGTATTTCAGATAAAACTTTTTCAACTTTTTCTAGACTAACAGAAAAATTTTCTGCAATTGATTCCACAGAACAAGCAAGATATCCATCATCATCCAGACACCAGAGTAAATATTTACCAATCTCTTTTTCCCCTTCATTCAAAGGAGCAAGCTGTAGTTGTTCGAAGAGGTGATCCATTAAAGTAACCGGTTCAGCTTCAGGACGATTCATTTCATCTTCTCTTATATCCCGCTTTTTCTCGTATTGCAGATTATTTTCATCATTAAGGATCTCTTCCCAATCGATTTCTTCTTCTTCCTCTTCTTCTTCCACTTCGCTTTCCTCTTCCTCCTCTTCCTCATCTTCATCAACTTCTTTCATCTCAATTTCCTGATCAATATCATATTCCAGAAGAGGATTCATTTCAAGTTCTTGTTTTATTCTGTGTTCAAGACGTAAAACCGGTAATTGAAGAAGGGAAGAAAGCAAAACTTGTTGTGGGCTTTGCTTCTGTTGTAATGACATTCTTTGTGATAATTGCATAGTATTTTCCTTATCTGAAATTACTCCCGGTAGCGGTCTAAAGTAAATTGTTTACCTAAATATATTTTTCTTGCTTCTTCATCATTTGCCAAAAATTGCGAACTGCCTGATTTAAGTATTTTCCCTTCGAACAATAAATATGCTCTATCTGTAATTGAAAGTGTCTCATACACATTATGATCTGTTATCAACACTCCAATGCCTTTTTCTTTCAGTCCGGTTACAATTCCCTGAATATCTTCAATGACAATGGGATCTATTCCTGCAAAAGGTTCATCTAAAAGAATAATTTTAGGATTTGTTACCAGAGCCCTGGAAATCTCGACCCTCCTTCTTTCTCCTCCGGAAAGTGTATAGGCCTTTTGTTTGGCAAGACTTGAAATTGACAATTCTTCCAAAAGCTGCTCAAGTCTGATTTTTCTTTCCTGCTTGGTTAAATGCAATGTTTCTAATATAGCCATGATGTTTTCTTCAACAGTCATTTTCCTGAATACAGAAGGTTCCTGACTTAAATATCCTATCCCCATCCTCGCTCTCTTATACATGGGATATGTAGTAATTTTTTCCTCATCAAAAAAAATGTCTCCGCTCAAGGGCTTTATCATACCGGTAATCATATGAAAACTGGTAGTTTTTCCAGCACCATTGGGCCCCAACAGTCCTACTATTTCTTGATTACTTACTTTTAATGATACATTGTTTACCACCTTTTTCTTGCGATACGATTTTATCAAATTCTGAGTGCGTAATGTAACTTCTTTTTTTTCCACCATATCTATAAGCTTTCTAAAATATTCAACATATTTTCATTGACAATTTATTTAATTATTATTTTTAGTGGGAATATATTTACCGGTACATAATCCCGGATCACTAAATACATCAACATTTTTTAAACTATCATTTTTAAATATAAGCTTTATTTGATCCCCAGTCAATAAATTTTTTCCTCTTTCATTTTCCTCTTTAATATAATAAATACTGCTTGCCTGACCGGTAACCAGCACATCTTTAATGGTATCATTTTCTGCAGTAATATAGATTTGATTACCCCGCAATTCATCCTGAGAAGTACTGTCCTTGGAAATTATCTCCGCTTTACCCCGTATAATGCCTCCATTAAAATTCATATCTCTGATGCAAATTTTTATGGTATCACCCTTCATATAATGTTTTTTTTGTTTGACCTCTGGTGAATTCAGAAGAATTAAAGTATCCCTTTGAGCGAAAAATATTCCCTTACCACATTCAGCCATAAGTTCAGTCTTGACTATTTTTACACTGTCACTCACAATAATCTTATCTTCCTGTCCCCAGGCATCTATTCGTAAACCATCTATGGTTATTTTCTCACCATTAGAAGTATCAATTTTTACTGTACGAGTTTTTCCTTTTACAAATGCATAATCCTCAGGTCTGTCATAAAAAGCTTCATCTCCGTATAAAATAACATGTTCAACCAAATCCTGTATGATTACATTACCATATGCAGAAGTAGTTTTTTTCAGCTGATGATACACCACTGTATCGGCCTTGAGTTCCCGGTTATTTGTTTCTATACGAACATTCCCGGTAGCAGTTTCTATGTTTTCATCACCATTATACTCGACCATATCAGCCCAGAGAGTATGTTCTCCATCAAAAATCTGTACCTTTTTTTTTAAAATTGCAAAACGTTTATCTCTATACAATATTGCTATTTGACAATCCAGTTCAGCATCACCTTGAACTAATTTTACATTTCCAAATAAAGTTGTAACTTCCTGATTATCAATATTATCAGCTACCAGGCTGTCTGCATGTATCAGTTTTAATTTTTCATTTTTCAGATTATCATCAGAGATCGTCTGCTGACTGTTATACATTAGTAAAAGAAAAAATGTTAAAATTATTTTAATCATCTTTACTGTTTCTTACATTTAATGAATCTTGATCAGTTACTGTATCTTCGGTAGTCCGGATAAATTCCTCTTTGATTTTCTCTATCTCCACTTTTTCAGAACTCACTCCCCAGGGTTGATAAATAACTCTTCTGGTAAGATCGGGGTCGGATTCAAAACCTTTACCATACAGAGTATCACCTTCTTGGCTAGTTATCATTACCAGAGTATCCGATAATATTTTATTTAATTCACTATCCCAGCGAAGTTCCTCGGTAAAAAGTGTCAAACCGGTATCAGATACCACCACAACATTACCTCTGCCTAAAACATCTTCAGTTATTTCATTGAATTCTCCCTGATCAGCAGAAATATATGAAGTATGCTTCCCATCTTTATTATAAAAATCCAATTCAATACCGTTATTAAAATAAATCACCTTTTCATCACTGTATTTTTGCATATGTCCATAATGAAGAACAGCCTGCTTTACTCCTGCTTTGGATATAAAAAGTTTGGAATCATATCCTTCCTGACTGGGTATTTTTTCCATCTCAGTAGATTTAACAGGCGTGGTTTCTTTATCGTCGCATGCAATCAAACCAAAAATGAGACAAATAAAATAAATTAAACATTTTTTAATACTACAAATCATGCTAACCCTGCCTTTAAAAGATCGTGCAAATGAACCATACCAGCAATGGTATTATTCTCTTCCACAACAATTAGTTGATTAATACTGTATTCTTCCATTACATAAAGAGCTTCCACTGCCAGCACACCTTTTTTTATACATTTCGGATCAGGAGTCATGATGTCTTTGGCACATAACTTCCAGATATCATGTTTTTGTTCAATTTGTCTACGTAAATCACCATCTGTTATTATTCCAATAAGAGAATCATTGTTATCTACGATACAAGTCGCTCCCAGTCGTTTTGAAGTTATTTCAATAATGGTTTCCGGAATGGGAGTATCCTTATTAACTTTTGCAATATCATCACTAGAACGCATTACATCGTCAATTTTCATAAAATATTTTTTCCCAATATCTCCCCCGGGATGATATCTGGCAAAATCTTCCACACTCAGCCCTCTTTCCTGAAACAATGATAGAGCCAGTGCATCTCCAAGCACAAGAGTGGCAGTTGTACTTGATGTGGGCACAAGATCAAAAGGGCAAGCCTCAGAACTAATACTGGCATCCAGTACTACATCACTGCCTTTTGCCATGGGAGAATTAATATTACCGGTGATGGAGATTATTTTAACTGTCTGACGTTTTAAAAGAGGCATCAAATTAAGTATCTCTTTGGTGGTGCCACTTTTAGATATACAAATAACCACATCATTTTTTAACACAGCACCCAGATCTCCGTGCATACCTTCTGCAGCATGCAGAAAAATCGCAGCAGTTCCAGTACTTGTCATTGTTGATGCTATTTTTTGTCCAATCAGACCGGATTTACCTAATCCGGTTACTATCACTCTTCCCTTACAAGCTAAAAGAATATCAACAGCTTTTTGAAACTCCTTCCCAATTCTGTTTTCCAGGGCCTGAATTGCCTCGGCTTCCATTCGTACAACTTCTTTTCCTTTTTTTATACTCATAGTTTACAACCTATATGATAAAAATTATTTCCATAATCACTTTTAGACATTTCTTACCCAATACACTATTTTTATTGATCAAACATATATTTTATATTTCGTGAATTCCGTGTCTTTCATGGCTTATGATTGGATTTTGATCTATGATTATGAATTAATTTTCTCCCAGTCTTTTAAAAATTTTTCTATCCCAATATCAGTCAGGGGATGTCTGGTAAGTTTTTCCATAACTTTATATGGAATTGTCACTCCATCTGCTCCCATCAAGGCAGAATCAAGTATATGATTTGGATTACGAATACTTGCAACAATTACTTCTGTAGTTATGTCCGGATAGTTATTGTATATGGAAACAATTTCACTGATTAAATCCATACCGGAATGGGAAATATCATCCAACCTGCCGACAAAGGGACAAATAAATTCAGCTCCGGCCTTGGCTGCAAGCAGGGCCTGGGTAGATGAAAAAATCAAAGTAACTGTGGTACTGATGCCCCGTGCATTCAATTCCCTGACCGCCTGTAATCCAGGAGTAGTTACCGGAATCTTAACAGTGACATTTTCAGCCCAGTTTGCATACTTTTCACCTTCATCCAAAATTCCTTTCAAATCTTTACTCACCGGCTCAACTGCAACTGGCCCTTCAATACTGTCGGTTATCTCCATAATTGTCTTCTTAAAATCTCCTCCGGATTTCATTATCAAAGTGGGATTGGTGGTTACTCCATCTGCTAAACCCAGTTTTTTTGCTTTTTTTATTTCATTAATATCTGCGGAATCAACAAAAAATTTCATTTACCCTCCCTGTATTTTTTAATTATATCGTTCCATTTATTTTGAGTTTTTAATATAATTTCTACCAGTTCCCGGACAGCGCCTTTTCCGCCTTTTTTCTCAGTTATAATATCAGAAATCTCTTTTACTTCTTTTCTGGCATTACCCGGACATGCAGAAATACCGGATCTAATCATAATATTCATATCAAGAAGATCATCACCAATATAACAAATATTTTCATACCCAATGTGTAAATCATTCATAATTGAAATTAAAATTTGCAACTTATCTTTTATTCCTTGATGAATAATATCCATTTTAAGTTCTTTTGCTCTGAGCTTCACTGCTTCCGATTCTCTGCCGGTAATAATACCTGTTTTCAATCCTCCTTCTCTGGCCAGGGTTATACCCATACCATCCTGAACATCAAACTGTTTAAATTCCTGTCCCTTACTGCCCAATATGATACCTCCTCTGGTCAACACTCCATCCACATCACAGAGCAACACGGTAATTTTCTTAATACGTTTTATTAATTTATCCTGCATAGCGATTCTTTCTGCTCAGTTTTTAAGTTCAATCTCTTTAAATCCTCGTACTAATTCATCTACTTTCTTTAATTGTACTAACAGTTTATCAAGATATTTAAGAGGCCACATACTGGCTGCATCACATAAGGCCTGAGAACAATCCGGATGGGTTTCAATAAAAATTGCATCTATTCCAGCTGCTACTCCAGCCCGGGCCAGTGCGGGTACAAATTGAGGAGCACCACCTTTGGGATCTGAACTTGAAATTCCGTAGACCCGGATGGAATGAGTAGGATCAAACACAACCGGATAGCCGATCTCTCGCATTATTTTAAAGGAACGCATATCCACAACTAAATTATGATATCCAAAACAGGCTCCCCGTTCTGTTAAAAGTATGTTGGTATTTCCTTCTGCTTCAATTTTTCCGGTAATATTCTTTACATCATGCGGATCCAGAAACTGACCCTTTTTAATATTAATCACCTTCCCGGTTCTTGCTGCTGCCACGGTTAATCCAGTCTGCATACAGAGATAGGCTGGTATCTGTATGACATCCAGAACTTCAGCAGCAATTTCAATACTGTATTTATCATGTACATCTGAGAGAACAGGTATGCCGATTTCATCTTTAACCCTCTGCATAATTCGCATTCCTTTTTCCAATCCAGGGCCCTGAAAACTTTTAGATGATGATCTATTATCTTTTAAGTAGGATGATTTTAAAATAAAGGGCATATTATGTAAATCTGCTATTTTTTTTACCTTCTCAGCAACTTCCAGAACCAGATCTTCCGATTCCATTACGCATGGTCCCCCGATCAGGACCAGGGGATGATCCTTGCCAATAGGAATCGAATCAACCATTACATCTTTCATTGTTACTCTCCATTTCTATAGGATATTTTTTCTCTTACTCTCTTTAAATCTTCTTTTGTATCAACACACATTGGCTCATAATCAGTTACGGCAGTTTTGATCCGATATCCATTTTCCAGCACCCTGAGTTGTTCTAACCTCTCAGTATTTTCCAGCAGACCGGATTCCTGATTGAAAAATTTTTTTAAAAAATTTTTCCTATAACTGTAAATACCAATATGTTTATAATAAGTACCTTGTTTCAGCCATTCATTTTTATCAGAAAAACCCCTTTTAAAAGGAATGGGAGAGCGGGAAAAATAGATTGCATATCCTTCTCTGTCAATAACTACTTTTGCTGTATCAGGACTTTCCAGTTCTTCTGCATTTTTGATCTTTTTTATCAAAGTTCCCATAACAGGGTGAGGGTCATTAATTAGTATCTCTGCAACCTGGTCTACTTCTTCCGGACTAATAAAAGGTTCGTCTCCTTGAATATTAACAATTATATCCGCTTCATAATTTCTTGCAGTATACGCTACCCGGTCTGTGCCTGATTCCAGTTCAACAGGAGTCATAATAACATCATTGGTAAATTGTTTAACAGAACCATAGATTCTCTTATCATCAGTTGCAATTATTATTTTATCCGTATGTTTAGATTTTTTAGCTCTTTCCCATACTCTTTGTATCATTGGTTTTCCTCCGATATCAGCCAAAGGTTTTCCTGGTAAACGGCTGGAAGCATATCGTGCAGGAATAATTCCAATAACTTTAAAACTCAATAAAAACCTCTCTATTCTTTTTCTTCATTCAAATTGAAATATAAGAGTTAACCAAGAGATTGTCAAGTTTTAAAAAAACCTGGCATACTATTTGTAGAGTCGTTTAACTTTATTTAATAAATAAAATATTATTAATAAGTCATAAAAATATATTAATTTTGCTCTGTTTTTTATCAGCCAGTTAAAATAAAATCTTGACAATCTAAATAAAATTTTGTAGATTCAATTACTTAAATATATTTTTATTCTAATAAGGAAACCATAAAATGAAATCTTATGATATTTTAATTTTAGGTGGAGGACCAGCGGGTCTCACTGCCGGAATCTATACCAGTCGGGCTCAACTGAAGGTCGGGCTTTTGGAAAAACTTATGCCCGGTGGACAGGTGGCAGTTACGGAATGGGTGGAAAATTATCCTGGTTTTGAAGAAGGTATTGCAGGACCGGAATTAATGCAGCGGATGGAAAAACAAGCCCGAAAATTTGGTCTGGAAATTATGACCGGCACGGTAACTGAAATTGAGTTAAATGGTGATATTAAAAAAGTAAAAACTAATAAAGAAGAATATGAGTCCAAGGCTGTCATTATTACAACCGGAACTGATCCAAAATTATTAAACGTCCCCGGTGAAAAAAAATTCAAAGGCAGAGGCGTTTCGTATTGTGCTACCTGTGACGGCCCTTTTTTCAAAGACAAGGATATTGTAGTAGTGGGAGGCGGAAATTCAGGAATTCAGGAAGGATTGTATTTAACCCGCTTTGTTCGTTCAATTAAATTAGTTGAGTTTATGGAAGATTTGAATGCAGAGAAAATATTACAAAAAAAAGCACAGGAGAATCCTAAATTTACCTTCTATCTCAATCATAAAGTAACATCAATCAATGGTGAACAGAACGTTACTTCTGTTTCAGTGGAAGATCGCAAAACCGGTGAGTCTAAAGAATTAAAAGCAGATGGTGTTTTTATCTGGGTCGGTATGATTCCAAACTCCAGTTTTCTATCCGAAAAAATAAAAATGGATGATTACGGCTATATTATAACAAATAAAAAATTAGAAACTTCTATTCCCGGAGTTTTTGCTGCCGGTGATGTCAGGAAAAAAGACATACAGCAAATAGCTACCGCAGTAGGAGATGGTGCGATAGCAGCTGAATTTGCTCTGAAATATATCGAAAAATAAATAAAAATTTTACACCTTTATAATTATTATCCGTTTGAAAAAAAGGAGTATTAGACATGGCAGATTTACTTTATTTTAATGATGAAAATTTTACAAAAGAGGTACTTGAATCCGATAAACCGGTTTTAGTTGATTTTTGGGCTGATTGGTGTGCCCCCTGCAAATTAATTGGTCCGGTAGTTGAAGAATTAGCCAAGGATTATGAAGGCAAGGTTAAAATCGGAAAATGCAACACCGAAGAAAGCCCCAAATCCATGGCTGAATATGGTATAACCAGTATACCGGCGTTACTTATTTTTAAGGACGGTAAACCAGCAGATATGATAATCGGAGCTGTTTCCAAAGATGTAATTGAGGAAAAATTAGAAAAAGTTTTGTAAATCAAGGTGGATAACACGAATGTGAAAGTTTCTTTATTTCAAATGGATTCGAAAAAGGGGGATATTCAATCCAACCTTATTAAAGCTGAACAGGGTGCAAAAGAAGCTGCCCTGAGGGGAAGTGAAATAATTATCTTACCTGAATTCTGGACAACCGGATATGATTTACCAAAAATACAGGAATACAGTAAAGATGAATTAGACAGTATTATTGACCATATCGCCAGTATTGCAAAACAATATAATATTGCTATAATCGGCACAACTCTGCAAAAATTCAATAATAAAATCTACAATACTGCTTTTTTATTTGATAAGAACGGTTCCACAGTCGCCCAATACAACAAACTGCATTTATTCAGGTTAATGGATGAACATAAGTTTATTGAACCAGGTAATGATATATCTGTTTTTCAAACTGATTGGGGTAAATGCGGTTTAACTATTTGTTTTGATCTCAGATTTCCCGAACTGTTCAGAAAAATTGCTGAACAGGGAACAAAAATAGTATTCATCCCTGCTTACTGGCCAGCTCCCCGACTGGAACACTGGAGAACATTACTTAGAGCCAGGGCTATTGAAAATCAGATGTTTATTATTGGATGTAATCGATGTACACTGGATCATAAACTGAAATTCGGCTATTCCGCAGTGATAGATCCAGAGGGGAAAACAGTGGCTGAAGCTGGTACCAATGAAATATTATTACATGCTGAAATCAATATAAATAAAATTAATAGGATAAAAGAAAAATTTAACTTACTGGAAAGCAGAAGAACTGATATATATTAAGATAAGGAGACAATAATGAAAAAAAATAGTCTAATATGTATACTCTTTTTACTTTTCTCTTCACCTGTCTTTACAACAGCCGGTGATATAATTAAAGAAATTCCTTCTCCTGGACCCTGTTTAACAGGACTGACTTATGATGGTTCATTTTTATGGGGTGTTGACCGGAAAAAAGATATGATTTACAAAATCGACCCTTCAGACGGAAGCATAAAAAAAAGTTTTGAATCGCCCGGTTATTTTGTCACTGGTATGACCTGGGACGGCAAACATCTCTGGATTTCGGATATGGACTTTACCAATACCTCTACGGAAACATATACCGGTAAAATTTATAAAGTATGTCCTGAAACCGGTAAAACGCTGCATATTATCACTACTCCTGGTTCGGATCCTCAAGGATTAGCCTGGGCTGCCAACTCCCTCTGGGTATCCGACAATCAAACTGATATGATTTATCAACTCAGCCCGGACGACGGCACCACTATTCATTCCTTTCCTTCTCCTTCCAGTGATCCCCGCGGCCTGGCCTGGGACGGCAGTTATCTCTGGATAGCAGACCGGAGTCAAGATGAACTCTACCGGGTACATCCTTCCAAAGGGGTGGTGGTCATGATTTTGAATTCACCTGCCCCCTATCCCTGGGGCCTTACCTGGATAAATGATGCATTGATTAATGGAGATTACCAGACAGATAAAATTTATTTCCTGAATGTATTTGATCGTCCAAAATTTAAAAAAAATAATCCTCGTATGGAAGAGATTGAGTTCAGCAGTGATATAATTAACTTTGGACCTGGTGTTTTAACTGCACTTGATATTTTTATTGCTGAACCAATTGACAGACCAAACCAAAAAATTCTGGAAATCGACTACCCACTGACACCAAAGGAATTCGTAACTGATCAATGGGGACAAAAATCAGCCCACTTTATTAAGAAAAATCTGAATCCAGGAGACCGGTTCATGCCTCAAATAAAAGTTAGAGCAGAAATCAATGAAGTGATGTATTATATTTTTCCGGAGAAAGTAGGTGCTCTGAAAGATATACCGAAGAAAGTCAGGGATAAATATTTAGCAGATGACTTAAAATATTGTGTGAATATGCCTTATATACAGAAAGCTGCCAAGATCGCTGTCAGCGGAGCAGAAAATCCCTACTGGATTGCCCGGAATATTTTTGATTATCTCAGACAAATTCTTCACTATGAACGTATTGGAGGCTGGGATATTGCTCCCACAGTTATAAAAAGAGGATCCGGTTCCTGCTCCGAATATACCTTTGCCTATATCGCTTTATGCAGAGCCGCTGGACTTCCTGCCCGCTATGTCGGTGCAGTGGTAATCAGAGGGGAAGATGCCTGTTTTGATTATGTATACCACCGCTGGGTGGAAGTATATCTTCCCAATTACGGCTGGATACCGGTTGATCCCAGCCGGGGTGATAAGGACTGGCCCCGTGACCAAGCCAGATCATTTGGCTATCTTGATAATGTATTCTTGATTACTACCCAGGGCGGCGGTGATTCTGAATATCTGGGATGGGATTACAACTCTCATGATACCTGGCAAGCAGACGGACCCGTACAGCTGCGGGTGGAAAATATTGCTGAGTGGAGTCCGATCAGGACTGATTAATTATTTTATGGGGACATTCAACAAATCCCACGAAAAACACTAAATTCACGAAATAAAAAAATAAAATTTTATATACAAATATTTAGTGTTTTTCGTGTATTTCGTGGGAGATGTTTTTAAAAAAAGCTTAATAATACTATTTTTCTATAATTTACATTATTATTATTTAAGGAGAAAACCATGATAATAAGACAAATTTTACTTTTCACCTGTATTATTCTATGTTCTGCTCAGGCTCAGGACACAATCCAGGGTACCTATTCCTACACTTATGGTGATAATGAAAGCCTGGTGGAAGCCCGTCAAACCTGTAAGGATCTGGCTCTGAGGGAAGCCATTGAATCCTATGCCGTATTTATTGAATCCTCTACGGAAGTGGAAAATTTCCAAACCAAAAAAGATATCATCGAATCTATTTCTGCCGGGTATCTGCAGAATGTGTCCATTATTGAACAGACCGAAAAAGGACGGACCATCACAATGACGGTAGAAGCTACCGTATCTCCGGAAGAAGTAATATCAATCATCAAAAAATCAGTAACTGATGAACAGGAGGATGATACGGAAAAGGAAGAAGTCGAGCCAGTTTCTGATGACAAGATACCTGCTGAATCGGAAGAAAACTTACAGTATGAGGGTAAACTTTCCTCTATTGAACAGCTTCATAAAGAAAATAAATTGAATCTGGCTGTATTACAAGTGAAACGACTGAAATCCTACCTGAAAAACCATTCACCCGAGAAAGAAAATAATTTTCGCTGGTATTTATACAGAGTAAACTACCAGTATATTTCTCTTCTGCAGAACTTTCTTGAGTTTAGAATCGCAAAAAAAGAAGGTGACAGAGCAAAAGTAAAAGAGAGTGTAAAATTAATTGCAGTTAAAAGAAGTTCCCTGAATTATGCCATGAACAATTTGGTATCATACAAAAATCTGACATCCAAAGCTGAGACCATAAAACGAAATACTTTGAAAAGAGGATATACCCTGCTGGATAAGATCAAAAAGGAAGCGCAGATATTAAGGGATAAGAGAGGGTAGTCTTATCAGGTGGGCGTTGTCTTAAAAGTAAGAAAATACTTTAACCCAAAGCTCGCAGAGATTAATACATTATTAACCTCCCGAAGATTTAGAATTTCTGGGAGGTTTTTATAATCTTACCAGGTGGACTCCATCTCAGCGATGGAGTCCACCTTTAAACGTATGCCCTTTTACTTTACCTCGGAGTTGTCCAAAAAGTCATTATTTTGTCAGTCTGAGCCCTTCGATTACTCTCAGGACAAGCTTTGTCGAAGACCGACAAATCCAATAAAAACAGTATTTTTACGCCACCTCGTTCCCACGGAGACCGTGGGAACGATTTTTTTTTGCTCCGCAGGGGCCGGAGACCCTGCGGAGCAGGAATTTACTTTCATAATTCTTCTCTCAGGCAATAGTATCAATTATTTTCCAGATCCGGTCAATCCAGTCTAAATGTTCCGGCTTCATCAAACAGGACCTGACACAGGTAACCTGGGGAGTATCAAAATGTACATCCTGCCACTTTTTTTCGAGCAGAGAAACCGGATATTTAAATAAAGCAAGATGAAGATTTTTTTCAGCTGCTCTGTTGAAAAAAACTTGTGATGCTTCAGAAATATCACTGCTACTCCCCCCTTCCATAGCCCACACGACAATATCCAGTTCTGGTGCCATGATAGTTCTGAATCTATTGTCCTCATCCAATCGCTTGTATAGTTCTCGTGCAGCTTTAAGTGATTTTGTCAGATTACGTGCAAATATTCCTCCTTTTTGTAAGAGGAAAAGTTTCTGAGTTGCCCAAAGTGCAACTGCCGAGGCGCCTGCACGAGAACATTCCAGACTTATCTTTCCAAGATGGAGTTCATCTGAAGTGAAATATGTATAGGGAGAACTATGCTGGTAATGTTTTCCTACTCCCGGATTTTTATATAAAATACATCCGCATCCATATGGCTGCAGACCATGCTTATGAGGATCAATCACAATTGAATCCACCTGAGAAAGGCTGTTGTACACTTCCTGAGTTTCACTGTCTAGATTTTCAGTTAAAATAAAATACCCGCCATAAGCAGCATCAGCGTGAAGTCGGAAATCATATTGTTCTTTCAGTTCAATAATTTGAGGAAGTGGATCTACTGATCCTGTGCCTGTAGTGCCGATTGTTGCCACTAAAGTACCGACATCTCCTTTGGTTAATCGTTTTCTTAAATAATCAATATCCATGCGGGCAGCACTGTCACAGGGAATTAAATCATATTTCAATCCCAGTACTTCGGAAATCCTTTGATGAGTATAATGTGCCTGTTCAGATACAAGGATAGTCTTTCCGGATTTTTCCAGGGAAGATATCCAAAGAGCTTCCATGTTGGCCATTGTTCCCCCACCGGTCAGATGACCCAGGAATTCTTTCCAGCCAAACATGGCTGCAATCCCTTTAACTGCCTCCTTTTCCATTGCAGAACTTTCTTTTCCTCCATCCAACGCATGATTATTGGGATTTATCCACATAGAAAGCATATAGGCAAGACGGGCAATCGGATGGGGTGGTTTCAGCATCTGGCCGGCATAGAGCGGATGAAAGTAGGGATAATTGTTATGTAACCGTTGGGATACATGGAGCAGAATTTTTTCAATATCAGTGTTGTCTGCAGATTCAGTAAAATCTTCAAGATGGGAAAAACCGGATGCAAGATTGTTGAGAGCTTGTTTTAATACAATTAAAGACGTG
>JAWODZ010000207.1:0-2596 GCA_046483025.1 bacterium | reverse complement strand
TTCATTAATAAAATAGTAATTCCAGCCTATTGCCTTCAGAGACATTACCTGGAAGAGTTCCAGCCACCAAGCTGCCCTGATAGCCTGTTTAATTCTTTAAAATAAACATCCAAAGGGTTTTTGCTCTCCATACCTACACCTTTTTTCTTAAAATCTTTATCTATTAAAATACAATCAGATCTTTTTCTATTTCCGGGTGAAGGATATCGATTTGTTTTTGGATTTCGATGGTTTTTTGTAATGCGGTGACAATACGGCAGTAGTGTGGTGCATCTTCCATAATTCTTCCTTTGCGGTCTTTTAGGTACTTTTGTAAAACCTGGTATCCACCGATATGATAATTCCATACTTCGGGAGTAATAACCTCAAAATATTTTTCGCTATTTATATAAATGCGCTGTTCGCTTTCCTGATAATCAATCTTTTCAATGCGGTCATTATCTCCTTCTCCCTGATAGCGGGCAACAGGTATATCAAGAAGTGGACTTTTCAGGAGATGCAGATCAGCTAATTGTTTCCCCAATTTTCCCATTTCACAAAATAAATTTTCATCTACAGTAAAGGGAATGTGGGGAAAGTCAATCTTTAAGAATTCGGCATAGGTTCCCCGGTAGATATTGCTGTAAAAAATACCATAGATATAATAGAGAATTTCTTCAGGAGTTGGGATTTGCTTATAGTTTTCTTCTAATTTCTTAAAAACAAGTGGGTCGATATTGGGTTCTTTTTCTGTCTTGTTATGATTTAAAAGATTTTTCTTTTGCTCATCTGCATATAAGTATAAAGGATATAAATATGCTGATGCATTTGAAGTTTCTAAAATATGATAATCAATAATCGAATCTGAAATCCAAAATTGATTTAATATAAAGGATTTTATTTGCCTATTGCAAATTATTCCAATATTTTCTTTCAGCATATGTCGCATAATTTCTGGTCTTCCCCAATCGACCATATTTTCTGTATAGTAGATATATCGAATATCAAAAGGACGATATAATATTTTTTGATAATATGTATCCCAGTTTTCATCTTCAGATAATCGTATTCTGGCTAGTGACAATTTCCACCCTCTGGTATCTTTAAGTTTAAAAGCTTCTTTAATAATTTCATCTGACAAAGAAAGATTTTTAAATTGTAGCATCCTATTCCTAATTTCGTTTTTATCAAAACCAATTACAAATTTATCCCTCGCAGTAACAATTCCGGTGACATTTACCGGGAATATTTCATTAATCTTTTTCCATTTCAAATATCTCTGTATTTTTGAAACATCTCTGGGAATAAAGAAATGCCAAGGAGAAATTGGTTTTAACTCTGTGTAATTTTCTACCTTAAACTCATTTCCATCCAGCCAGTCATATTTTCCCACTCTTAAACCATATAAATCTGCATGAAATATTGATGGTTCTTTTTTGTCTTTATTTTTTATGAATAAAGCAATGGCTACTCCCTGCCTGATATCAAAGACATTCTCATCTTTACCGCCTTCCGGAGTAGTCTCTTTTTTTAGACTGTTGCCATGTAAATCAAGAATATAGATTTCATCAAAGGTTTTGAGTAGACTCTGGCGCATACCCCGGAAAGTAGGGTTATCCAGGTAGCTGTGATTGGTAATCATCCCTACGATACCAAAACCTGTCTTCTGGATTTTCCATTGGGCAAAGCGGAGGAATTTGACATAATCATCCTGCAGCCAGACCTTTTTCTCTCCCAGTGGTTTATCATCAACCTTGTAATAACTCTGGCAACCATCAATATCTTCTTTTAACAGTTTTTCCGTCCATTCATTGGCATTGGACGAGATACCGCTATAGGGCGGATTTCCAAAGATTACCAAAATCGGCTGTTCCTTTTTAACCTTTCCGGCCAAATGGCTTTCCTCACTTAAGGAACTGATACCGGGAATGGCAATCTGTTTAATTTCTTCCATCTCCAGGGTATTAGTTAAGTAGAGTTTAAAGCGCTCATCATCTGCGAGTTTATAGCCCATCTCATCAATAATAAAGCCCATCTTGAGATGGCCGATGGCATAGGGAGCCATCATCAGCTCAAAGGCATGAAAATTATTCAGAATATGATTTTTAATCCACTGGTGAAGTCCGCCTTTACCATATTTAGAACTGTATTCATCTGCTGCCAGGTTAATAGCTTTGGCAGGAAAGGTTAATGTGCCTCCAGCCGGATCAAGTAATTTAACTTCCTGATTTGCCAGCCCGTCAGATAAATTAAAATGTGTTTTTAAGATAGAGTGGATTGATTTAACAATATAATTAACTACCGGTTCCGGGGTATAGTAGACTCCACGCTTTTCCCTGATTCCCGGGTCATAGGTGGAGAGAAAGGTTTCATAAAAATGAATAATCGGGTCATTGCCCCTGCCGGATTGATAATATTCATCTAAAATCTTTTTTACTTCGGTTACCCATAATAGCTCGGCAATATCATCAACTATGATTTGCAGAGACTTGGGCGGATCTTCCAGGGAAATAAAACGGAATACATCTCTTAGGATACCAATAGTGCGAGGAATGAAATTAAAAGCCATGATACGGTTAAATTCTCCATTAGCCCGGGTGCGGGCAGCAAAAAGTCC
>JAWODZ010000179.1:0-19573 GCA_046483025.1 bacterium | reverse complement strand
CTATCGAACATATAACACCTCCCGGCACTCTGGAAGGAGGGGATGTGCTCAGAGCAGAGGATCATTTTTATATCGGTCTTTCTTCCAGGACCAATAAAGCAGGAGCAGAACAGTTGATCGGAATACTGAAAAAGTATGGGTATTCAGGTTCTGCCGTTAATCTGAAACATATGCTTCATCTTAAGACGGGTATCGCCTATGTAGGCAGAGGTATTTTTCTTACTGCAGGTGAATGTATCAATCATCCTGTGTTTACAAATCAGGATAACATTTTAGTGGAAGACAAAGAAGCATATGCAGCAAATGCAATTGCTGTCAACGGCAATGTACTGATTCCTTCAGGTTTCCCCTCAACCCGAAAGAAAATTGAAGCAGCAGGACTTCCGGTTATTGAACTTGATGTCTCTGAATTTCAGAAAATGGACGGGGGTCTGAGCTGTCTTTCTTTGAGATTTTAATTAATATTGGTTGGAATTTTTTGACAGGATTTACAGGATAGTTAGATATGTATTACTAGAGTAATTGGTAAGATTAATGATGATTATACTTAAAAAAGGCTTCACTTTAAAAGTGAAGCCTTTTTTTGCTTTGTATCGATTAGTATAGTTTACATATTAAATCTCACACCGGCTACAATAGAGAGAAAAGTTATAGATCCTGAATCTCCTTCCATAGGTCCTTCTTCTTTTTCAAACATATAGTGATATCTGCCTTCAGCAAAAATATTAAATGATCCGCCTGCGTTGAATTCTACTCCTGCACCGGCGTTAATGCCGAATTTATCATCAATTTCTTCATCCATTTCCATTGTTTCATCGAATGATTGACCCATATATTGTCCGCTGACTTCTATATCACTCATACTAAGTTGATAATAGGAAGCGCCACCTGTAACATAGAAACCTGCTGCAGCGTCGGGCGGGGTCAGATAAGCGAGCAGATTAGCTGTTATTATACTGGTGTTAATATCCATTCCTTCAAGTTTATCCACTGTTATTCCTTGATAAACAAGCATTTGTTTTATCATGTCAAATATTTCTGAATCTTTATCCATGGGAAAAGGAAGCTGGTGATATCGTACTCCCAAACTTATTTTTTCGGAAAAATTGTAAATAAACTCGCCGCCAAATCCAATACCGCCCATCTTCCAGTAATCCTTGAAAAAATCAGGAGACATAGGCATACCTGTACCCACAAAACCACCTATAGCATATGAACCGGCTGTTCGCTGAGCAAAAAGTGAGGTCATGGGAATTAAGGTGATTAACATGAGTGCGATTAATAATTTTTTTGTTTTCATGGTGAATACTCCTTTACATAGTTGTTGGTTTTTTTTAGCTAATAACAAAACAGTTTTATTTATCACCTCCTATTTCCGTTAATTTATTTAAAATAAATTTATAAGTCAAGGTTTTTTTATCTAAAATTTGTATCCGGCTGAAAGATAAAATCTGTCTTTGCCTTTGTCCATGCTGCCGTAGCCGAATTGTATGGGACCTACAGGTGTATTGAGTGAGATTATGGCGCCGGTACCCTGGATAAAATCTTTTAAATTAAGATTTGTATATTTGTTCCATATCCCTCCCAGATCATAGTGCAGAGAAATAAACCATTCCAGATAATCAGACCAGGGAAGCTGTATTCTCAATTCAGTATTCAGGCAGATAAACTGTTTTCCAGTCAGAGCTTCATCCGGGAGTCCCATAAAACTATCCAGTCCACCCAGGCGATATTTTTTAACAAATGGAGTAGTAAGGTCAGCAAATCCCCAACTGATCCTGGGATGAAAATTTATAATAGAAGAAAAAGGGTAGTAAGCTTCCATAGAGGAGTAGAGCTTGACAAAGGCAATATCACTGGCGATAAAATCTCCGGCAAAAGTATATTTCAGGATATGGTATTCACCTTTACTGGGAAAAGGCATTCTATTCCGTTTATCAACTTCTGATTGAAGAGTGATGGTGCTGAGTACATATTTATCCTGAGGGGTGCCGGTTCCTTTAATTGACCGTATATCGGTTTTTTCTGTGGTAAAATTCAGTGATACCGTCCCCAGCCGGCCCATTTGTCTGCCCAGTTCAAGGGAAGCCCCGGTATTTTCAATTCTGTATTCTCCGGTTTTGGATAAGTTTTCATAAAAATAATATCTTCTGCTCTCCAGGAATAATTGTAAATTATACGTCAAAAGAGAGTTTAAAAGTCTGCTGGACCAAAGTCTTGTTTTTATCATCTGATCACGATATCCAATTAAACCGGTAATTGATCCTTTACCACCAATTCCGAAAATATTTTCTTCCACCAGCTGGAGGATACTCTGAGATCTTCTCATCATGTCGAACCGAAAACCAAATTGTAATAGTCGATTGGTTCTCTCTTTTAGGTTTATAATAAGATGATTATTTTTCTGGAATTGATTATCTTTTATACGGACATATTTAAAAAATCCTGTGCTGTAGATATTAGTAATACCTTCTTTGATTGCTGAGATATTAAATATATCTCCTTTTTTAAAAGGGAGTTCTCTTTTAATAACATAATCCCTGGTATGCTGATTTCCGGAAATAATAATTTTTTCAATCCTTCCTTCATCAATAAAAATATTTAAAATACCATGTGTGATGTTGATCGAATCAATTTTTGCTGCGGAAAGATTTTTTTTATGATACATAGATAAGATTTTTTTTATGCCATTTCGGAAATCCTGATTATTTAAAACACAAAACAAATGAAGATTCAGGCTATCCCGAAGTTGCGGGGATGTAAATACAGTATTATTATGGAATATTACTTTTTTAATAAATGGATTTTCTTTAATATTAAATGTCAATAAAGAATCAGAAGTGTCAACCCTGGCTTCAATCAGTTCCAGATTACCTGCCTGATAAAGAGATTGACCTGCCCAGATGATATCAGATTTTTTTAGTTTGGTATCGGAGGATAGATCTATTCTTTTAAGCATATCCTCCGGGGACAGCCTATTACAGCCTTTAAATAAAATATTTTTGATAAAATAGGAGGTGTCCTGGTCGGTGAGTTTCATCTTTCGGGAGAGTAAACTTTTTAGCTGGATCATGGCTTTTTCAGCGGCAGTTTCACCGTTGTTGATAATTGTATTAATTTGCTCAAAGTCTGTATTGGAAATATTTTTCAGATCTGGCTGAATTTGGATATCTGCTTGTTCAAATTGATTTTTAACTATATTTTTCTGCATAATAGTTGTTACTTGATCCGCAACCTCCCAGGGAGTATGCAAGGATGATATATCACGAAGTTCGGAACAGGTATTAACCGCTATAACCAGGTCATGATGGAAGGAGCGGGCTTCATTAACAGGGAGATTTTGTAAAAGACCGCCGTCAACCAGTAAATATTTTCCTTGTTTGACAGGAGTGAACAAAAGAGGGATTGCCATTGATGCCCTGACAGCATTAATGAGTGATCCCTTTTCAAGAATGATTTTTTTCCCCTCTATGAGATCTGTGGTTACTATTTTCAGAGGGATATGAAGATCATTAAAATTATTAACTGGAGGATAAGGGGCACGAAATAGCAGATCGGTCATTAAAGTTGTAAATTTTTGACCACTGGTAATAGCATTGGGGATATCTATAGAAAAATCTTTCAGACGTAGCTGAATAACATAACGACTTCTTTCTTCTTTCTGACCCAAAAAGAGTTGTTTTCGCTCTGGATTATCATAGATAATATCATCCCAGTTAGTTTCATAAGCAAATTTTTCGATTTCAGATGATGTGTATCCCGTACTGTACAATGCCCCAATAACAGATCCGATACTGGTTCCTGCAATTCCATCCACAGGAATTCCGTATTTTTCAATAACCTTGAGCACACCAATCTGAGCCAGACCTCTTGCGCCTCCTCCGCTTAATGCCAGTGTAATTTTGGGTCTTTGGACTTCATATTGGTTGTCATATTTATTTTTGTTTCCGGGGATTTTTTCCAGACCGAGAGGAATACTGATTTCATTTTTTTGAGCTTGTAGGGTACTTGTAAAAAAAAGTAAAGACACTACCCAAAGTAAAAATAATAAATCAGGAATAAAATGTATATTTTTTAATGATTTCATTTTTCAATACTAATTAAAAAATTATAAGCGCATATTGGAATATCTTTACTATATCCACCTTCCATAACCATAAACATCGGTTTTTTAAGAAGAGCAATCTGGGAACCTATTTTTTTAAAAGAACCTGGAGAAAGATTAAATATACTGATGGGATCATTGTTTAAGGTATCAAATCCTATTGAAATTCCAATCAAATCAGGATTAAATTTTAATATAAATTCACATGATTTTTTCAGAGCATATAAATAAAGATCTTCTCCTGTTCCAGGAGGTAAAGGAAAATTTATAAAATTTTTACCTGATTCTCTGCCTGTGCCGGGAAAGAGCGGATACTGATGAATAGAAACATACAGTGTATTCTGGTTATTTCTAAAAATGTCTTCTGTCCCATTGCCGTGATGAACATCAATGTCTAGTATGGCAATTTTTTTATTCGGATTTTTATTCAGATACCATGCAATAGCAATTGCAAGGTTGTTAAAATAGCAAAATCCCATTACCCTGTCCCGGGTTGCATGATGTCCAGGTGGTCGCAGGAGGGAAAAAGAAATTTTTCCATCCAGAGAACTTTTCAGTGCATTTATTGCTCCGCCCGCAGACAGAGCTGCATAGTCAAAAATATGAGGAATAGAGGGGGTATCCAGATCAATAAAAGCCCCGGTTTTAACTGCTTCAAGATGTTTTTTGGTATGCACCCGCAGTATATCTTTTTCTTTACAGGGAGCGGGTTGTATAAATGAATATTTTTTTTCTTCCAGATAATCTTTTATTATTTTGATTCTTGCAGATGATTCCGGATGACCCGGATAGTTATATTCAAGGGATTTTGGGGAAAAGAATATTTTCATGCATTTGCTCTCTTTTTTGAAAATATAGCAGGGTTATTTTTAAATGTCAATCCCATAATTTATTTTTTTGCTTTTTTTGCAATTATATTGTAATTTAAAAGATTAAAGAAATAGATAGGAAATGAGATATTGTTTAATAAAAATAAAATAATGGGATTAAAGATTTATCAATACAAAACTGGTAATGGGTTGTTATTTTTAAAAAAATGGGTTTTGATTTTTTTACTGGTAACAGCTTGTGCAAAACAGGGAATGCCTCCAGGAGGACCTGTAGATAAAACTCCTCCTCGGATAATAAAAACAATACCTGATACCAATTCTACCTTTGTCGATCCCAACATCAGAGTTGAAGTTGTTTTTAATGAATGGCTTAATTCCCGGACAGTAGAGGATGCAGTGTTTATTTCTCCCTATGTAGGTGATGATGTTAAAATAAAAACAGGAGGGAAAAAAATTATAATTTCTTTCCCTCAACCACTAAAAAAAGAGTTCACATATGTTATTACCTTTGGGACTAATATTAAAGATACACACAACAATGGACTGGAAAAATCATTTACTCTTGCCTTTTCAACCGGGGGAAGGTTAGACAAGGGAGAAATAAAAGGGAAAGTATACGGGGAAAAGAATGCAAAGGGCATAAATGTTTGGGCATATTTACTAAGTGGTGCTAACGAAGTTAATCCGTCTGTTAGTGAACCTGATTATATAATACAGTGTGAAGAAGGAGGAGATTTCCATCTTACTCATATTTCTCTGGGAGAATACAGGTTATTTGCAATTGAGGACAGGATAGCAGACAGATTATACAGTAAAGGTGAAGACAGGATAGGCCTTACTTACAGTGATGTTTTTATTCCCTTCGAAGAACCTCATATTGCAGACAGCATTTTCTTCAGGATGTTTTTGCAGGATACTTTAAGGCCAGCTTTAACAAGAGCAGTTTCTGTAAATAAATATTTAGTTCAGCTTCTGTTTGATCAGCCTATTCGTTTCGATAAGCAAACTTACCAGGATAATGTTGCAATTTATCCAGTTCAGGACAGTCTCAATACATTAACAATTAAAAATTATTTTGTTGATCCCAATGATAACAGGTCTATACAGGTTTTAACCGAGCCTTTGAGTGAGGGGGAATATATAGCGAGAGTAAAAGGAATAGTAAGTATATCTGGTAATCCTATTGATCCTGAGTTTAATACAGTTGAGTTTAATGCTGCGCCTGAGGAAGACACAAAAAACCCTGAAATTATTAGGTTTATTCCTTCTCCGGGACAAAAAGATGTTTTTTCTGATCAGGATATTCGATTGGTGTTTAATGAAGCAATTGATACAACTGTATTTAACCAGGGGTTTTCCCTGATAGATACTCTAACAGGTTCAATATCAGGAGTTTTTAAATGGATAAATCCTGCTGAGGTTTCATTTATTCCGGAAAAAGATTTTAAAAGTCTAAGGGTTTATAAAGTTAAATTATCCGGTAAATGGATAAAAGATCGGTCTGGGAATAGTATGACAGATACCCTCTATCATTTCAAAACTATTAACAAAGATACACTTTCTGGTATTTCGGGAACTATTATTGATCCTGATACGTTAGGACAAGGTGATGTTTATGTCAATTTAAACCACATCGAAAACGAGGAAATTTATTATCAGCAAAAGACGAATTCCACTGGTAATTTTAAATTTAGCAAAATTTTACCCGGTCAATATACTATCAGTTGTTTCAGTGACAAAGATAGTAGCGGAAATTACAGCTACGGGAACCCCTATCCTTTTCGGGCAGCAGAAAGATTTATTGTATACAGTGATACAGTGTTAGCCAAACCACGCTGGCCCAATGCTGGTAATAATATTATATTACCTTCATATCAACATGGTCAGGAATAGCATGTTTACCATAATTTTCCTCTTTGATTAATGTGTGTATACTTAGAAGTAAAATGAGGATTATCAAATGAAAGTTGAATTTAAAAAAGGTGATCTTTTACTAGTAATTTTATCTATTATTGGTTTGTTTTTGTTTTTTTACCTGTTTCCAAAATTATATCCAGGCTCACATTTAAATTTTAATTTCAGCAAAAAGGAAATAGTTAATAGAGGAGTTTCCTTTTTAAATGATCTGGGATATGAGGTGCAAGAAGATCAGGTAGAAATTAATATAAACCATGATAATGATCAGATCAGATATCTCAATAAGGTATATGGATCAGAAAGAACCAACCATATCATTAATGATTCAATACCAGTGTATTACTGGGAATTATCCTGGTCATTCATAGAGGACACAACTAAAGAAGTTCGGGTTGAAATCAGGTCAGATTATGAGGAAAGTAATGAAGATATTAAGAATAATGTGACTTTACGTATGGATTTAAGAGGCAGACCTCTTAGTGTAGAATCCGATGTTGTATTATGGAATGCAGAAGAAAATTTAATTGAAGATAAATTTAACCTTGCTCAGGAATATGCCAATAAATTTTTTAAATATCATCCAGGAAGATGGATATATGATAAACCCGTAGATGATACGGGCGGTTATACCAGAAATAATGTTTTCAAATGGCATCTGGAAAGGAGAGTGGCTGGTGAATATATAACTATGGTTGTGAAGTTCATGGAGAGGGAATACAGAAGTTTTAATATTAAATATAATATTCCCAAAAGCTATACTATAGGTAAAAATAATAATGAATGGTTTGGTATTGTTTCAGTTATAATAATTTTATTTTTTATTGTTCTGGTTGTTATTCATTTTATCAGAAGATTGCGTTCTGATATGATTGATCTGAAAAGAGGTATTATACCTGGAATTATAGTTGGTATCGGACATGTATTTTTCCTGGGATATATAATCACGACGGTATCTCATAATTCAGTTTTAGAAGCCTTAATAGCTATTTTATTTGTATCCCCATTTGTTGCAGGAGGATTATGGATACTCTACTCTATCGGATTGGCTGTTTCAAGGGATGCCTGGCCTGATAAGGTGATTATCTTTGATGCATTAAAGAAAAAAAGATTTTTCCCTAGTCTGGGAAAATCAATTTTAAGAGGTCTATCACTCATTTTTATCATTATGGGATTGGTTTCAGTTATTGAATATGCAGGAGTTAATTTTTTATCAGGATATTTCGAAATTGGAGAAATTGAAAGTAATATTTGGAGTTCTCCATTCCCCAGTTTATTACCGTTAATAGGTGAGATTATTTCATCATTTTATATCGTTACTGTTTTATATTTATTTTTTGCTCCTATTATAAAACAGCAATTTAATCATAATAAATGGCTTATAATTATTTTATCTGCAACTTCCATATTTTTAAGTTTATCATTTCCTCACATATTTCCTATCGGATTCAGTCTGATACTTAATTTGATTGTAGGTGTTATATTTGCCTTGTTTTTTATAAAGTATGATTATTTCAGCTTGGTGGTTGCTGGTATTGGCATTCCGGTTTTTTATTACGGCACCATTATGTTGGGAACTGGAGTAACCTTTTATATATTACACGGAATCATTCTTTATGCTTTTATTGGATTGCTGATTTTTTATGCAATTTTGTCTTTTTTTGCAGAACCACCGTCAGAAGAGGATTCTACCTATGTACCGCCATATCTGAAAAGAGTTTATGAGCGAGAACGGATTAAGAGAGAATTGGAAATTGCCCGTGATGTTTAAGTCTCTTTTCTCCCCAGAGAACAGCCACAGGTACAGGGAATAGAGGTGGCTTCATTATGTCTGCCAGCCAGAGAAGTAGGGGGAGATTATTATGATTTTGTAGAAATCGGAGAGAAAAAACTCGGGGTCGCTATTGGTGATGTATCAGGAAAAGGAACTTCGGCTGCATTTTACATGACACTAACCAAAGGATTTTTTAAATCTCAGGCAAAATACGGTGATTCACCTATGCAGGTTCTTATTAATATGAATGAATTATTTTATGATAATGTTGAACGTGGAGTTTTTATCAGTATGATATATTCGGTTTTTGATCTGGAGAAAAAGAAAATGACATTTTCCAGAGCAGGACATAATCCTATGATTCTCCGTCGTTCAGGCAAAGGTGAAGCTGAAGAGATAAGCCCGCCCGGTATAGCATTAGGATTGGAAAAAGGTGAGATTTTTTCAAGAACAATTGAACAAAAATCTATTCCCATACATTCAGGGGATGTTTTTTTGTTTTATACTGATGGGCTTAATGAGGCTATCAATGCGTCGAATGAGGAATATGGTGAGACCAGGCTGCGCTTAGCTGTAGAAAAGAACAGTCATCTTCCTGTAGAAGTATTATTAGATAATATTGAAGAGGATATATGCTTTTTTACAGGCAGAACTCCTCAATATGATGATATGACTGCAGTTGTAATCAAAATAAAATAATAAGTGCATGAAATCATTAAAACCAAAATTAATTATTTCTGTAATCCTTTTTTTTATTGCTTTTTCACTTAAATCAGGATCATTTTCTTCTTATGGTATGGATTTTTATCTTGGTATAGTACAATTAAGGGAAATAATTATATTTATATCTCTGTTATTTCTCTATAAAGTTGTTTCAAATATTAAATGGTTTGGTGAAATAAGTCTTATTCGTAGATTACAATATTTTGGATTAAGTTTAATAGTAACATGGTTATGGACTATGATATCCGGATCAAGTGTGTTTTTTTCCGATTTTACCAATAAGGAAATTACTTATAAAACTATTCGTTCTTTTCCAGATTTATTCAGTATTATCACTGTTTTCTGTTTTCTGGTTATAGTTATAGCAATGCTTGCCTTACTTAAGGAATTGATATTCATTCAACAGCGTAAATATACTGAAAGAAACTATAAAATTTTAATATTTTTACTGTTTTTAGTTATGTTTGTGTCCATTTGGATAGATGGGACTATGGCCAGACAATTTTCTTCCTGGGAAGTGACATCAGTTGAACCTTTAAAGACTATTTTATATGTTTTGCTTTTTTTATTCTTTTTTATTAATGGTTTACGCTGCAAATGGATTCATTATTTAAATAAACATCAAAAGTTATTGATTTTATTTATAGGGTCAATTTTAACTTCTTTGATAATTATTACTATCATTAATATAAATCCTATAGTTCAGAAATATGGAAGATTAATTGGGAGCAGTCTTAAATTTTTATTTTTATATTTTGGTGTTTATACTTCAATGTCTTTAATTGGCATACTTTTTCAGCTTCCTTCTGCTGGTATTATGGATCGTAGAATGAAGGATTTAAAATTACTCAAGAATCTGAGTGCATCAATTGGATCTGTTCTTGATGTTGATGAATTAATATCCAAATCGGCAGATTTAACCAAAGATATTATAAATGCTGATTTTATTTTAATGGAATTAAAGAAAAAAGACAAGTATCAACTTCAAGGATGGCAGGGGATAGTCAGGAAAAAGGCAGAGGGTATACCCCCTGAATTTTTTTCTCAGATCAGGAATGTATTAGCAGACAATAAAGATTCTTTATTTATAAATGATTTTTCTCAGGATCAAAGGGTAAAAGGGATTACCTATAAAGGTATAACCATTGGTTCAATGCTTGCTTCTTTTATTAAACTAAAGAATGAAGAATTAGGAGTTTTATATGCTTTCAGCAAAAATAAGTTTGCTTATATGGAGGATAGTATTGGGATTTTTTGTTCGGTTGCAGATCAGGTAGCAGTTGCGTTAAAAAATCTTGAACTATTTAACCTGACCCTGGAACAGCAGGTATATAAAGAGGAACTCCGGGTTGCACATGAAGCACAGATGCGCCTATTACCTCAGAAGCTGGTGCCTATGGAAGAAATTGAGATTGAAGGTATGACTTCCACTGCAAATGAAGTTGGAGGAGATTTGTATGATTATTATCTTATAGGTGAGAATAGATTAGATATAGTTATTGGTGATGTATCAGGAAAAGGGGCCTTTGCAGCCTTTAATATGGCTGAACTTAAAGGAGTAATACAGGCTTTGGCTCCCCACCTACAATCTCCTAAGGAGATTGTGTCTGAGACAAATAAATTTATTCGTAATAATTTTAAACGTAATATGTTTACAACTATGATATATGCTGTATATCATTTTAATGAAAATGAGTTTCGGTTTGTACGAGCCGGACATCCGCCGCTTTGTTATCTGAAAACAAATGGAATTAAATGGCTGGAGCCGGAAGGCCTGGGCTTAGGCCTGGCTGATAAGGAAAAATTTAATAATTCATTAAAAGAAGAGAGAATTGTATTGAAATCCGGAGAAGCAGTTTTTTTCCATACAGATGGTATTGAAGAAGCACGGAATAAGCAGGGTGAAGAATTTGGGGAAGAAATTCTTTCTGACATTTTAACTGGATGTGATGTTATTAAAAATAGTGCCGGAGAAATCATGGAACAGGTATTTAAACAGGTCAGTAGTTTTACAATTGGTACATCTGTGCATGATGATATGTCAATGGTAGTGTTAAAAAGAAAAAAATAACAGGTTGTATTTGTAACATATTGGAAAGAACTGCATATAATAAATAGGAGTGTTTTATGAGTGAGTTTGAAGTTAAAAGAAAAGACATTGATGATCTTTCTGTTTTATATCTAAAAGGATATTTGGATGCACATACTGCAAGTGATTTTGAAAGTGCTTTAGAAAAGTTGGTACGTGAGGATAGGGTAAAAATAATAGTAAATCTTTCGGATCTTGTTTATATCAGCAGTGCCGGTCTTGGAGTTTTTATGGGATTTATCGAAGACATACGTAAAAAAAATGGTGATATTAAAATGGCAGAACCAAGCAAAAAAGTAATGCGGGTATTTGAGCTTTTAGGCTTCCAGGTTCTATATCAGATTTATAACAGTGAACAGGAAGCAATTGAAAAATATAATAATACTCAGCAATAATATAGTTGTAATTTACAGGTGATTAAATGACGAATAAAGTAAAAAATTACAAGCTTAAAATACCCAGCAATACTGAGAATTTAGAGATTATACGTAATTTTGTTTCAGGAATTGCTCGAAAAGTGGGTTTTAAGAAAGATGATATTCATAAAATAGAATTAGCAGTTGATGAGGCTTGTACCAATGTAATTCAGCATGCTTATAAAGATAAGACAAAAAAGCCTATTGACGTTGCCATAAAACTTGATTTTGAAAAACTATCCATTATAATTACTGACAGAGGTGAGGGATTTGATTTCAAAGAAATTGATGTGCCAGATATGGAAGAGTATCTGGCTGAGTTGAGAGTGGGGGGGTTGGGGATTTACCTTATGAGAACACTGATGGATGAGGTAGATTATAAAAAATCAAAAGGGAAAAATCAGGTACGTATGGTAAAATATCTTTTGGATAAAGATAAAAAGATTGAAAAATAGGTCATGCCTTCCCATTTAGAAAAAAATAACAAAGCAGATCGAGCTCTGGATCAGAGATTACTTACTTTATCTGCTCTTTTTGAGATAAGTCAAACCTTAAGTTCTTCTTTGAATATAAGGTCAATTGTAGAAAATGTTCTCAGGATCCCCATGGGAAATCTATTGATAAACAGAGGGATTGTTCTACTTAAAGATGAAGTCCGAAATGAATTTAAAGTTGAAGAGCTTAAAGGATTACCCCGAGACATTGAGGGGAAATTCCTTAAGATAGACGATGCTCTTGATCGGCCAACCTTTGTTAAAGATTTAGACCAGAATATTGACTGGTCTATCTTTTTTAAAAAATTTAATATTAAACTCATACTGCCACTTATTGTAAATGAGGGAATTATTGGATTGGTTGGTTTTGGGGGAAAGATCAGCGAAAAGCCGTATCAACAAAATGAAATTGAATTTTTAAGTTCTGTAGCCAATATTGCAGCAACTGCCGTTTATAATGGTTTAAGTGTAGCTGAAATTAAAAAAGTCAATATCAATTTGGATAAAAAAATCCAGCAACTTCATACTATATTTGATATCAGTCAGGAATTAAATATTACTCTTGATCAGAAAAAAATTGCCAGTCTCATGGGTTTTGCAGTGATGGGGGAGTTACTTGTCAATAAATATGTAGTTTTTTTAAAAGATGAAAATACCATGAAACCACTGGTTACCAAGGGTACAAGTCCCTTACTGGATTCAGACCCGGAATTAATTGAGATTGAAAAACCTGTCAATCTCAATGAAACTGAAAGATTTCAAAAGTATTTAGAAATAGGCTTTGCTTTGATAATTCCCCTGAGATTAAAAGAAGAAACCCGGGGAGTGATGATGTTAGGAGAAAAAATACGGGAAGCTGTTTTTACTCCCAGTGATATAGAGTTTCTGACAACTCTTGGGAATCAGGCAATGACTACTCTGGAAAATGCTCGACTATTCAAGGAAACTCTGGAAAAGCAACGTATGGAAGAAGATTTGAGAATTGCAAAAAATATGCAGCAGAGATTACTCCCCTCTTCCATTGAACAACCAGAGGGTTATGAAATTGCCGGTGTTAATATCCCCAGTCGTGAAGTTGGTGGTGATTATTATGATGTAATAAAAATTGATACTCATACATATGGAATTGTCATTGCAGATGTATCTGGTAAGGGAGCAGGTGCTGCTCTTTTAATGTCAAATTTGCAGGCTGGCTTACATGCTCTTTCTGACAGTGATTTAGGCCTTGCAGACATTATTTCCCGATTGAATAAACTTATTTACGATAATACTGATCTGGAAAAGTATATTACTTTCTTCTATGGAATTTTAAACACAAAAACTAATAAATTTATTTTTTGTAATGCAGGTCATAATCCCCCTTATTTGATTGATAAAAAAGGTAACATCAGAGAGCTCAAAACAGGTGGGATAATTTTAGGAATGATGAAAGATGCATCCTTTGAAACTGAATCTTTAGAATTAAAAAATGAAGATACAATCGTTATGTTTACTGATGGAATTACCGAAGCTATGGATGATGTTGAGCAAGAATTCGGAGAATGGAGATTAAAAGAACTTATCAAAAAAAATAAAAAAAAATCTGCTGAACTGATTTTGAAAGAAATCAGCTCTGATGTTAAAAATTTTGCTGGTAGTATACTCCAAAGTGATGATATCACTATGGTAGTGATTAAAGTAAAAAAATAGAATTAATCCCTTTTAATTAAAAATCCCTCTCAAATAAACCATAAAAGATCCGAATCTAAAATGCTGTGTTAGTTTATTACGTCTATAGGCATTTTCCCTTTGAATTAATCATATGTTATTTTAAAAAATACTTGCTTCTTTCACTTATTAGTTGTAAATTTTAGAAATTAATACGTAATATTTTACGAAAAGTTGATATGTTCTCCAAAGTAATAAGTGGTGCAGTTTTAGGAATAGACGGCTATTTAATTGAGTTGGAATCCCATCTTGAGGGAGGATTACCTGCATTTTCCACGGTGGGACTTCCTGAAGGTGCAGTAAAAGAGTCAAAAGAAAGAGTAAATGCTGCTATAAAAAATTCTGATTTTTGGTTTCCCAGAAAAAGAATAACTGTCAATTTAGCTCCTGCTGATGTAAAAAAAGAAGGATCGGCTTTTGATCTGCCTATGGCGATTGGTATTATGACTGCCAGTGGGCAGATAGATCAAAGGAATCTTGAAGATACTGCCATATTGGGTGAACTTGCTCTGGATGGTAAGGTGCGGGCAATTCGGGGAGGACTTCCAATTTGTTTAGCTTTACGGGATAATAACATTAAAAGGATACTTATCCCGGAAAAAAATGCCAAAGAAGCAGCTATGGCTCAGAATATGGAAGTATATCCGGTAAAAACACTTAAAGAGGCTGTGGCAATAGTTGAAAACAGTGAGGACAAAAAACCATTTACTATTGATATTAAAGATGTGTTTTGGCAGAATGGAGAATATTTAGTAGATTTCAGGGATGTTAAGGGACAGCAGCAGGTAAAAAAAGCGTTAGAAGTTGCTGCTGCCGGAGGACATAATGTAGTCATGATTGGTCCCCCGGGTTCAGGAAAGACAATGCTCGCTAAACGCTTTCCTACCATTCTTCCTGAACTTACTCTTGAAGAAGCCCTCGAGACCACAAAGATTCATTCTGTTGCAGGCATTTTACCTGCGGACAGAGCTTTAATAGTCACCCGTCCCTTCCGCTCTCCTCACCATACCATTTCTGATGCAGGATTAATCGGAGGAGGCCGGATACCAAAACCGGGGGAGGTCAGTCTTGCCCATCATGGGGTATTGTTTCTTGACGAGCTGCCTGAATTCAAAAAAAATGTTCTTGAGGTTATGCGTCAGCCCATGGAAGACGGCATTGTCACTATATCCAGAGCTACCTTATCATTATCCTATCCTGCCAATTTTATGCTGGTGGCAGCCATGAATCCTTGTCCCTGTGGTTATTTTACTGATCCAACCCATGAATGTAATTGCACTATTCCCCAGATTCAACGCTACAGGTCTAAAATTTCCGGTCCCCTTTTTGACCGGATTGATATTCACATAGAAGTACCGGCAGTTAAATATAAAGACTTGTCCAGTGAATCTAAGGGTGAATATTCTGAACAAATCCGCAATAGAGTAAATAAGGCCAGGAATATTCAGTCAGCGAGGTTTAAAGAAATAAAAAATGTTTTTTGCAATGCCCACATGGGTTCTAAAGAGATCAGAAAATTTTGTAAAATTGATGATGAGGGAAATAAACTGTTAAAGAAAGCTATTACCCGTTTTGGTTTATCTGCCAGAGCCTATGACAGAATATTAAAAGTTGCCCGTACCATTGCTGACCTGGAAAACTCTTCTCAAATTCAGGCCCGGTTTATAAGTGAGGCTATTCAGTACCGGAGTCTGGATCGGGATTTTACTGCTATGGTGTGAGTATATCAGTACTCAAATCCTTCAATTAAAAATCGTTACTTGTTGTTTATCAATCCATTTCTTGATCTTAGAACAAGGGTTAACGATTAGTGATTTTTATTTGTGTTCGTCCTGGATTTTTTGCTCTGTGAGGTGTACTTTATCTCAAAGATAAAAAAACCTAATATGAAATTACATTCGGTAGCGGATAAATTTTATTATAAGCTGTAAAAGGAGATGTCATGGTTGCAGGGTACATCGTTAGGAAGTGGGCAAAGATATTAATTATTATATACTGTATGTTAAACAATATAATTCCATTATTGGCGATTCATATGGCACCGAAGATGTTTATGTCTTTAATGAGGTGAAATTTATCAGATCAGAAAATATGATCCTGAAGGAAATCACATAAAAAAAGTTGACTCCCAGATCAACTATTTATACTACATGAAGTAAAAATACTATAATAATAAACAGGCCATTTATAATTGGAGAAAATATATTATAGTCCAGATAAGAAATCATATTGATATTTATAGTCTTGATCTTAATAGAATAACTGAAGAGTTGCCCTTTGAAGAAAAAATTATTTACTCTGACAGCAAAAGATTTTATACTATAACCAGGTCATATGAAAATCCGGGATTGCAAAAGGACTGTGTAAGGATTAAATATTATGAATTGGCAGAGATATAAGTTTTATAAAAGTTTTTTCATCGAATTCACTTCTCACCAGATCGCCCTGGATTTCCTAATCCAGGGTGAACATACCTCAGAATAGTATTCATTTTTTTGTTTTAATCTCCCTCTAAACATCTGGTCTTCCGTAAATTTTTACGAAAATTTAAAAAAGTACTTGACAATTAATTTATTATTCTTTATTTTCTAAAAAATTTCATATCGTCATTAACATTTACAGAGGTGGCCAGTACTGAGTTGAAATGGACTTTGTAATATACTTTGTTTATAAAGGAGTTTCCTCATGTGCCGTAATTGGATCGGGAAGATCAGCACAGTAAAGAGTTATATTGATTCTCATATTTGTGAAATTTCTAATATCAGTGAGATTTCTGAAAAATTTGATATTCATATAAATGAATTAAGTTCCTGGTTTAATATTACATATAAAATAACTCCGAAAGAGTATATTTTAAACAGAAAAATTGAAGAATTGAAAAATATACTCCGCAGGGAAGGTGACGGGCAGGTTATTTTTTATTATGCCTACAGACTGGGATTTAATACAGAGAGTGCACTGTGTCATCTCATAAAACGAAGAACACACCTGACTTTTTCCGAGTTTAAGCGGGAAGTGTTAAATGAATAGTTGTTGCAGAATAATTATAAATTCTATCGGTGAAAATGTCAGTGAATTTGTCAGGGAAAAATTCAAGAGAAAATGCTTGACAATGAGAAGTTGTTTGTTTATTTAATAATATAATAACCACTATAATCTAAAAATTGTATGATGAGATGAAAAATAATTAAGGATTAAGAAAAGGTTTTACAAGATGGATTTTATTTGTGATAATTCAGTTGCATGTGGAGCGTTGATGATTAAGAGCAGATATGTGTTGTTATTGCTGATTGCCCTGGATTTCCTAATCCAGGGTGTATAAAAGTTGGGCTTCATAGCCAAAATAATAATATGGAGAAATTATGAAACGATATCGTATAGTACCAAATGAGACTACATTGGGCAATGATGCCCAGGGCGATCAAACATTGCAGGCATTAATAAATCGGCAATGCCGATTGAAATGCATTCCCGGCCAATGGCAGGGAATGAGTGAGTGGAGGTGGTTTGCCTGGTTTTCTGATTCCCAGTCATCGACTGGGAATCGATTGAAAGAGGCATCACCTCTTGTGAGATCCACTGGTTCCTAAACTCGGGAGTTTGGGAACCAGGTTGCCAATATATGAATAAATAAAAGAAGTCCGGGCTTCTTGTTAAAAATATAATTATTAATTAAACCAAGGAGGTAGAAATGTTGAAGAAACCAAAACTAAAAGTATTCAGTGCAGTGGTTGTATTAGCTTTATTGTTGAATTTATTTATTTTAATGAATCCGGATAAAGCTAGTGCCAAGAAAACACCAAAACAAATAACCTGTGAATTAGTAGGCTGTTATGATGGTCAACGTCCTTGTGCAGAAGCTGTTGGACATGTTGATGTTCCAGGTATTGGTGGTTTTAGTGTTACATATCATTGTTATGAACCTGATTATAACAATTAAATAAGAAATATCTAAAACAGTATGTAAATCCAATTTGCATACTGTTTTAGATCTAATCAATTGAGAACAATTTATTTATATATAGTAATTATTTATTTATAATCAAAGAGGTATGTACATTATGAAAAAATCAGTTATATATATATTATCTATTTTAATAGTAATATTGAATTGTTCAAAAGAAGATAGTAATAATACAAAAAAGAATACCAAAATAGTTAATTATCAAACTGAAGAAATTAATATTATTGATCAGGAACAATATGAAAGAAATGTTATTGATGCTAATTTTGATTTAATATGTAATGTTGATTTGAGCGATGAAATGATTTTTAAGCCTACTTTTTGTAAATTTGATTCATCGGGTAATATATATACAATGGATATCAGTTCTTTTCTTATTCATAAATTTTCATTTAATAAGAATACAAATAAGTATTCCCATTCTATTTTTGGTAAAGGGGAAGGTCTTGGACCCGGGGAATTTACTAATCCTACTGATTTACAAATATACAAAGATAAAATTTATATTGCTAATCCTCCTACCGGAGCTATTGAAATATATTCCACTCATGGAAAATATCTGAAGAGAATCAAGCCTTTAGAAGAAATTATACCCCACCGGGTGGCAGTTATTAATAATAACTTAATTCTTGAACCGCAAAATTTAACTTATGAAAATCTTTTTTATGTATATAGTTATTCAGGTGATTTTATTTTTAAATTCGGAACTTTAATTGATAAAACTAATAAATCAACAGTATATCACAGTAATCATATTTTTCAGATAAATAATGACAGTTTTTATTATTTACCTAATTATCTAGGTTTCATTGGTCTTTATAATAATAATAATTTTGTTTTTGCAAAAGCTACTATTGATGGAGTTAAACAACCGAAATTAATCAAAAAGAATGTCATGGATGGATTTTTAGTAATTAAAGTGCAAAAAGAATTCATTACTGCTGATCAATATGCATGTAATAAGTCATATTTAATACTTAGATCTGTGAATAAAAAGGAAGATAAGATTTTTTATGATGTATATAGTGTAGATAAATTTAATTATTTAAATACTTTAGAAAATTTTCCTTTTGCAAATTATTTTGATATATATGAAAATTATCTTGCATGTATAGATGAATTTACTTTACGTGTATATAAATATGATTTTTAAAAAGGTAAATTGGAATTTTAATAATTACATAATATGAGGATTGAAATGATTTTTAACATTAAAAAAACTGCAAAGTTTTTAGTTATAATTATTTTATTTTTACTGAATATATGTATTGCAATTGAAACCAGAAAAGCACATGCAAATATAAAAAAAGCCTTAGAATATGCTCAGACCTGTATATATATGGGATGTCCGGGAGGTAATCGGATTTGTGCAGAATTCCATCCGGACTCTGAAACAACAGTTATTTGTTATGAAAGAAAGCCAAATTAATAGTAAAGAATTAAATGTGAAGATCATTTTAAAAAGGATTTTGATCGGTTTATTATTCATAATTACTGTTTATAATATGATAGAATTTACAGTAAATAAAAGTAAGAATACATGTGATGTATTCCTTG
>JAWODZ010000107.1:0-15990 GCA_046483025.1 bacterium | reverse complement strand
CTGATATGTAGAAATCCAAGAATTTGGTCCATTACCATTTAATCCTGCATACTCAAAATGAGGTATATAGAATTTACCACCTGACTTTAATGGTGATTCAGTCCAATTACTATAATTAAAATTATCTGTATTGCAATAAAATTCATCGTTAATCAATCGGCCTCTAATGTTAAATTTTCTCATATACATCTTCTGTATAACAATTTCCACAGGCTCTGGTGCAATCCATTCTGTTGGATGATGCAATTTAAATGTTGGACAAAACTTCTCGGCCAGTGGTAATTCCCAAGCATCTTTAATTCCATTCCCATCTTTATCAATACAATTTACCCAAAATGCCGGATAAATACTACTGCCTATCTGGGAGTAATTTCCTGAAGCCTGAATAGTTTCATACCCATCATCAGAGATGGTTGCCAACATATATCCCAAAATTGGATAGCCAGAAGGGGGAATATCTATATGAAGAGAGAAGTAACCACTGGAATTTGTATTACCATGCACATGATTATAATAGCTTTGTCCTCCTCCTTCTGAATAAACTTTAACTTCAAATTTTACTTCAACCCCAGATTCTGGATAACCCTCCTGGTCATAAACATACCCCATGGCCCAATAGGTATCTTCATATCCAGGTGGTATGTCACTATGACTGGAGACTGTTAAGAATAACATTCCATATGGTCTATTCTGAATAACGTAATAAATAGTATAATTTCAGCTAAAACATGCATATATTAAGATCGTCAAAAAATCCTTTTTCCAATTCCTATTGATACGCCTGTATTTTGATACAAAATATCATTCTATGCTCACAGTTTTATCGTGAAAAACGACAAAAACAAAAACCAAATTTTTTGTGACAGTATCATATCCTAATGTGTCAAGTAAATCCTTATTTACTAATTTTACTAGTTATATTTTTATTTATTAATTGAAAATAAAAAATAAAAAACTGTTTGTCAAGTATTTATTTACTTTTTTTCGAAAAAATTATTAAAAGCATCAAATTTTCATCCATATGTCTTATCGCCATATAAATATACCCTAAGATTTAAAATATTAAATGTTTTAGATAAGTAGATAAAATATACGATGAATTTATTTAAAAATATCACTTTTTCGGCAAACTTCTCCACTGCAGTTTCTGCCGGAGCAGTTCAAAAAAGTTATGTTCTTTAAAAGTTATTAAATTTGTATAAAAATCATTTTTTGAAATTTTTATTTTTACAGGTGCACTGCAGTACAGATTTTCCTGTCCATCCAGAGTTATCAGTAATTCTTTTTCACTGTTATGAATATCAATAATTATTTTACTCTCAGCAGGAATAACTACAGGACGTACAGTCAAGGCATGAGGACAGATAGGATTAATGATCATGGATTCCAGAGAGGGGATAACTATGGGACCGCCGGCTGATAAGGAATAAGCAGTAGAACCTGTAGGGGTTGAAATGATAATTCCATCAGAAATATATTTATTAAAAAAGGTATCATTAATACTAAGATTAATGTCAATAACCCGGGAACTGGTGGAACGCTGAACCACAAAATCATTTAAAGCAATATATCTGCCCTGTATGTTTTTGCATTTAACTTCACAATTGATAGTCATTCTTTTATCTATAGAATACTCATCAGCTATTAGTTTAGAAAACTTACTGTAAAGTGAATCCAGAGAAACTTCAGTTAAAAATCCCACTCCCCCCATATTTACTCCCAGTAGCGGAGTTTGTGAACAACTTGCCAGTCGGGCTGCAAATAACAAAGTTCCATCCCCGCCCAGAGTTACTATTACATCACTCTCAGCAGCAAGATCCTCTCTTTTGATAATTGTTACTTTCCCATCTTTGCGCTGTAGTATATCTGATAAATGATCACTAATCATTACAGTTATTTGACGATCAAACAACCAGTTAATTATGGAATCACTGACCTTTTTTATCTCTTTTTTATGGGTATTGGCAAATAAGGCAATTTTCATACATCTACTTACTAAAATTCAGTTTTGAAAACAGAGTATTTTTAATCGATACTTTTCGGGAAATTTTTTTTATCTGAAGAGATAAAGAATCAATATCTAATCCAATTGCTTCTAATAATACATCTGTATCTCCATGAGTAATAAACCTGTCAGGTAATCCAAATCTTTGAAAAAATAAATTATCATGTAATTTTTTCTCAGCAATGATCTCTGCAACCCCGCTGCCCAGACCACCGATTATACTATTGTTTTCCAGGGTTAAGAGTATGGGGAATTTTTTAGCAGTTCTTTCAATCAATTTTTTATCCAAAGGTTTGATAAAACGGCAATTAATAACGCAAGTGGATAAATTATCCTGTTCAAGTCTTTGGGCTATTTTTACTGCGGGAAGTACTCTATCGCCAATTGCACAAATAGCAATAGTTTCACCCTGTTTGACAACTTCCGCTTCTCCAATTTTAATGATATTAAAGGTATCTCTTTCTGTTAACCCCGAACATTCTCCTCTGGGATATCGTATGGCAATGGGCCCTTTTTGATACTGAAATGCTGTCCACAGCATATCACAAAATTCATTTCCGTCTTTAGGAGCCATAATAACTAAATTAGGGATAAATCGCAGGAAACCAAGGTCAAAACTGCCATGATGCGTGGGCCCATCATGCCCCACCAGACCAGCTCTGTCCAGAGCAAAAATCACCGGAATATTCTGCAAGGCTACATCATGAATTACCTGATCTAAGGCCCGCTGCAGAAAAGTGGAATAGATTGCTACCATGGGTTTGAATCCATCCAGGGCTAAACCGGAAGCAAAAGTCACTGCATGTTGTTCTGCTATGCCAACATCAAAAAATCTTTCAGGAAACTTTTGGGCAAAATATTTCAATCCAGTGCCTTCAGCCATAGCAGCAGTAATAGCAACTATTTTATCATCTTTTTCTGCTATTTGGGTAACTGTTTTACCAAACACCTCGGAGTAAGATGGCAACTTTTTTGATTTTATATCACCAGTTTCCGGGCAAAATTTACCAATTCCATGAAATTTGGTAGCATTTTCTTCTGCAAATCTGTACCCTTTTCCCTTCCGGGTTAAACAGTGTACCAGGATTGGCCCTTTTAGTTTACTCACATCATTGAAAACACGCACCAATTCTTTTATATTATGACCATCAATGGGTCCAAAATATCTGAATCCTAAACGTTCGAATAAAGATCCTGGAACAACCATGGTTTTGAGGCCGTCATCTATTCTTTGTACTGCATTTCTTACTTTGTTTGAACCCATTGGTAATTTTCCCGTTAACCACCAGACATCTTCTTTTATCTTATTGTATAAAGGATTAGAAATAACCTGGGTAAAATATCTTGATAAAGCACCTACATTAGGGGATATTGACATTCTGTTATCATTTACAACAACTATTAAATCTCTCTTTGAAGCACCAGCATTATTCAGACCTTCAAAAGATAAGCCAGCTGTCATTGCTCCGTCACCTACCACAGCAATAATTTTATTTTTCTCATTCCTTAAATCCCTGGACGTTGCAAATCCCAAAGCTGCAGAGATAGCTGTAGACGAATGCCCCACCCCAAAACAGTCATATTCACTCTCTGAAATTTTGGGAAACCCACTGATTCCTCCAAATTGACGAAGAGTATGAAAACGATCTTTTCTGCCGGTTAAAATTTTATGTACATATGCCTGATGACCAACATCCCAGACGATTTTATCCCTGGGTGCATTAAAAATATAATGTAAAACTATAGTTAGTTCTGTTACTCCCAGAGAAGGAGCTAAGTGTCCCCCGGTCTTGCTTATTTGGGAAATTAAAAAATCTCTGATCTCCTCTGCTAATGCTGCTAAATCATTAACATCAACCTTTTTTAAGTCATCAGGATAATTAATGTTCTTTAAAATATGCCCCATACATCACCTATCAGTTGATATCCTCTAATTTTAGATTTCCTTTATCATCTTTCAATAATTTTTGGAATTTATTTTCAGCATCTTCTAATTTTTTATTACAATAATCGGCAAGATGCATTCCCTGTTCAAAAATCTCAAGGGACTCTTCCAGGCTCGTTTCACTGTTTTCAAGTTTTTCCACTATTTCTTTTAATTGATTATATGCTTCTTCGAAACTTTTTTCTTCACTTTTTTCTTTCATATTGCACTCTTAACCTTCTCTACTAACGCATCAATACTTCCCCGGGCAAATCTGGTATTAATGATATTATTTTTCTTTAAATCCTCAGCATAACTAATTATTTTACCGTCCGAAACCCGGGTTGTAATGCTATATCCTCTATTGAGTATTGATTGAGGATTCAGGGCTTGTAGTCGTCCTCTGAGATTATTAATTTTGGACAGATGAGCTTTATACGTATGTTTTATTAAGGTAATTAAATGAGTAGTACTGTCATCAATACGAAAACAATACTCCCTGACCTTATCAACCGGACGTCTGAATCCATAGCTTTTCTTTAATATTTTAATATTTTCATGATAAGTACTAAAAAAGTTTTGCATATATTGAACTAAGGTATTTTTATGTAGTAAAATATCTGTTAATAATTCCTCTTTATCCGGAACTGCAATTTCAGCAGCAGCAGATGGTGTTGGGGCCCGTCTATCAGCAGCCAAATCACTAATGGAAAAATCAATCTCATGCCCAACTGCAGAAATAACAGGAACTCCGGAATCATAAATAGCTCTGGCAACAATCTCTTCATTAAAAGGCCATAAATCTTCCAAAGATCCTCCTCCCCTGCCCACAATTAGTAAATCAACCTTTCCATACTGATTAAAAGCATAAATTCCCTCTGCAATCTGTTCTGCAGCACCACTGCCCTGTACTTTCGCGGGCCACAGAATAAGCTTAATTGCCGGGAAACGTCTGTTTATAACGCTTTTAATATCCTGCAGAGCAGCCCCGGTTGGTGAAGTAACAATTCCAATAGTTTCCGGGAAAAAAGGAATAGCCTTTTTATGCTCTTCATCAAACAAACCTTCTTCAGCAAGACGCCTTTTTAACTTTTCAAACTCAATTTGCAACTCTCCCATTCCCGCCGGACGAATTCTTTGTACAATCAATTGGTAACGGCCTTGTTGCATATAGACATTCAGATGAGCAAGACCAATTACTTTCATACCATCCTGTAACTGAAACAGTAAATTCCGATTTCGGTTTTTCCACATTACACAGGATATTTGGGATTCAGCATCCTTTAGAGAAAAATAAAGATGTCCGGATGAATGCCTTTTAAAATTTGATATTTCTCCCTTGATCCATAAGGGTGGAAACTGATCTTCCAAAGATTTTTTTATCTTTAGGGTTAATTCTGTTACTGTTAACGGAGTGCTGGTATTAGAATCAGATTCCACAACACCATTTACATTATTATGCGTCATTTCTTCTTCTTTTTATGTCGATTTTTACGCAGACGTTTTTTTCTTTTATGGGTTGTTATTTTACGGCGTTTTCTTTTTTTTCCACTAGGCAAATTAAATCCTCCTTATCTTTTTTTTACAAATATTTATCTAAATCTGAAAATATATCAATTTGTGATTCAGACTCATCTGAAACAAACTTACCACTCTGCTGCATTGTATTCATAACAGAATCTTTAAATTTTTTTGAGGGTTTAAAACTTGGTACTACCCGATGGGGAATCTCCATAATTTTTCCTGTTTTGGGATTTTGTGTGACTTTTTTCTTTCTCTCATGCAAAGCAAAAGTACCGAACCCCCTCAATTCAACTTTATCTCCATTCTGGAGTGCATAACTAACAGATGCTAAAAATCCATCAATTACAGCACCGGTCTCAACTTTGGTGAGACCAGTACCTTTTGCAATAATATCAATAATATCAGCTTTAGTCATGTCAAAACTCCAATTAAATTTACATACTATATTTTATAATCACACCATTACTTATACGTAAAATTCCTTCAATTTTTTGAAATAATAAATCAAATAATGACACCTCATACTCTCTTTTTCTGACAATCACAGGTTTCCCCTCAATTCCTCCTAATTCGGCGGCAAAGTCTACTGCTGTCTGATAGTCTCCTAGAATATCAATAAGCCCGTTTTCCAAAGCCTGTTTCCCGGTAAATACACGTCCATCAGCAATTTGGATAACCGCATTCCGGGATAATTTTCTTTCTTCTGTAACTATATCAACAAATTGTTCAAAGGCATCATCCACCCAGGACTGTAAATATCTTCTGTCAGCCTCATTTAAATCTCTATAGGGAGAACCAGTATCTTTAAACCTGCCGCTTTTAATAATTTGAAATGTTATTCCAACGTTATTTAACAGCTCTTTCAGATTAATAAATTCGGCAATCACTCCAATACTGCCGGTTGTTGTGCCGGGATTAGCAACTATTGTATCTGCTCCACATGAAATATAATATGCCCCTGAAGCTGCAACATTTCCCATTGAAACAATAATCGGTTTACCACTTTCTCGTACTCTTTTTACCGCATTATATATTTCCTGAGAAGCACCAATTACTCCACCGGGGCTGTCAATTCTTAGAATAACAGCTTTTATGGATGAGTTTTGTTGATAAAACTCTATATCTTTTATAATACTTCTAGAATTATATATAATTCCATTAAGATTAATAACACCAACTTTTTTCCCGCCTGAACTTATATTAATAAAATCTGTTGAGCTTTTTTTAGAATTAATACTTATAATTATCAAAATCAAAAAAAGTGTGACAACTGCAACAACAATACCTATTATAAAATCATTTTTTCGTTTCACATTTCTCTCCCTGCTTTATTGTAATAAAAAATCATCATCACCATATAATTCCGAGAATTCTTGTGTATCTACTTTACCAGTGATTTCTACTTCAGGAAATTTTATTCTGATAATAGTTTTATTATCCTCTTTTTCAACATTATAATTGGCATTCAAACTATTAAAATATATTTGTATAACGTGAAGACCAATATCAAGGTTAGCACACCCCCCTGAATCCTCTTTTTTGATTGATGGATAGATTAATTCTGCTAATTTTTCATTGAAGTTATTTGTATGTGAAAATTTTATTTCGATAATATTTTCATTATTGATTGAATATGTGGAAACTAAAAATTCATCATTGTTATCTTTTAAAGATTGTATTGTTGCTTTAAAAATGAATCCCAATGCCATAGAATAATTTTCCCCTATACCAAAAACAGGGGGAATAGTCTTATCCAGAGACATTTCAGCTACAAATGTTCCTGTGTCCATACTTGTTTTCAAAAAATTTAACTCCTGAGAAATAATTTCATTTAAATTCCATTCTGAAGGATCTTTAGTTGCATCCCTGGCTCTTTTTTTAAGAATTGTATCAAGAAGACTCTTTGATTGTTCCCATTGTTTTAATAATTTATCACATTTATCTTTCTCCTCAGAGTAATTTTTATTGAAATAATCAAGAAGTTTTATTGTAGTATTTACTGATTTAATTATCCGATTATAAAAAGTACTAAAAAAAGAGGATATTTCACCTAAATGACGCGTATGAATTAATGTTAAATGTGCAGCCAATTGTTTGGTACTCGTTTCACTCCCTTTTTTTACTTCTCGTGCTACATGAAGAATAAGCTGATAATTTTTATACAAAATTCTTTTTGCGATTATATTTAAAGATAATGGCTTGCCATCCTTTTTCTTCCAGACAGTATCATATTGATAGGTACCATTTTCAAATAAATACTGATCAGGTTTTTTCTGATCTTCTTTACTAAAACCTAAATCAGAGATTCTCATTTTTTTTAATTGACTGGAGGAATATCCTGAAAGAAAAGAAGTAGCTGGGTTAAAGAGCAGAAATTTACCATTTGAGGCAGTTAAAAATATAGCATCATTAATTTTCTCTACCAGCAGCCTATATTTTTCAGATGATTGTTGTAATTTTTGCTGTAATCCTCCGATATCTTTTTCAAGGTTTTCTTTTACTTTTTTCAGCTTTTCATATCGTTGTCTTTCTTTTCCGCTTAAATATCCGATTAAAGGCCCCAGAATAAAAAAGATTATCCATAAAAGATCTGAACTGCCAATACTATTAAAAAAATACCTCAGGTTAAATCCAATTAACAATCCGGCAATACAACCAATTAGTACATTTTGAGTTACTGTACTTAATTTAGATTTAGCTTTTAACATATTAAACCTCAAAAATCAAAAATTAATAAATGATTACAAATCATTTATTCTTGGGTTCGATCCCATATGATTTTAGTTTTCGCCATAAAGTTGTAGTTGAAATACCAAGTATAGTAGAAGCTTTCTTCTGATTCCAGGAATAATTATCTAATATTTTTAGGATATATTTTTTATTCAATTCCTCTAACGTACATTCTTCATCAAAACTACTGCTGCTTTTCAATGTATCTTTTTTATTATATAATGAATCCGGTAAATCTTCAGGGGTAATCACATTATGCGTTGATAAAATAACAGCTCGTTCTATAACATTTTCAAGTTCTCTTACATTACCCGGCCAATTATGACCGGTTAGAAGTTTCATTGCATCAGATGATACTCCATCCATTTTTTTATTGGTCTTCTTTTTAAATTTCTCTAAAAAATGATTAACCAACAAGGGAACATCATCTTTCCTTTCCCGGAGCGGAGGCATGTGAATAGGTATAACATTAATCCTATAAAAAAGATCTTCTCTAAATGTATCTTTCTCTATTTCTTCTTCTAAATTTTTATTTGTTGCGACTAATAAGCGAACATTTATCATAATAGACTCATTATCACCCACTCTTCTTATTTCTCCATCCTGAAGAAATCTTAAAAGTTTCACCTGGGTAGATAAAGCAGTTTCCCCTATTTCATCAAGAAATAATGTGCCTCCATTTGCTTCTTGAAATAAACCGACTTTATCTCTTACTGCTCCGGTAAAAGATCCCCTGATATGTCCGAAAAGTTCACTTTCCTGTAAATGCTCAGGGATTGCTCCACAATTGATGGTTACAAAAGATCTGTTTTTTCTTTTACTGTTAATATGAATAGCATGAGCAATAAGTTCTTTACCTGTTCCGCTCTCTCCACTTATTAATACTGAACTATCCATAGGAGCAACTTTGGATACCATGGAAATTACGTCCAGCATTTTCTGTGAATTACCTACAATATTTTCAAATTTATATTTTTCCTTTAATCCTTCCTGAAGCTTTTCTACTTCAGTGAGAAGATGCTTATGTTCCAATGCCTTAGCAACCAAAATCAAAAATTCATCTTTATTGAAAGGTTTTAATATATAATCATAGGCACCCAGCTTCATTGCTTCCACGCCACTTTCTACTGTTCCAAAAGCTGTCATAACTATCACTTCTGTCATAGGATTTACTTCTTTTGCTTTTCTTAAAACCTCCATTCCATCCACTGGGTTCATTTTTAAATCAGTTATTATTAGATCATAAAATTTTTGATTTATTTTCTCGATTGTATCATTGCCATTTGATGACTCTTCAATATTATACCCAGTCTTTTTTAAAAACATTGAAAGTGTGGTTCTCACAGATTTTTCATCATCAACTAATAATATTTCAGGCATTTTATATCCTCAATTTAAATTTTTAGTTTGAAATCGGAAGTAAAATAGAAAAAGTTGTTCCTTCTCCCTCTTTGCTATCAACTAATAACTCGCCGTTGTGGTTATCAATAATTCTTTGGCAAATCGCAAGGCCCATACCAGTACCCTTCTCTTTTAAAGAAAAGAACGGTTGAAAAATTTTTTTCATCTCCTCTTCCGGAATTCCGATCCCAGTATCACTTAATGAAACCCTTACAACTTTAACCCCGAATCTCTCTTCTTTACGTGTATTTACTGTCACTTTTCCATTTTCCCCAATTGCATCAAGACTGTTCATGAGTAAATTTGTTATAACCTGTTGGAATTGATGCCGGTCTAATTCTATCATTGGTAATGAAGAATCATATTTCTCTTTCCAGGTGATATCATCTTCATTCCATTCTTTATGTCGTTTGACAACATTACTGATTAATTCATTTATGTCTTCAAATTTTTGATTGAGTTTTTGCGGTCTTGCAAACCGTAAAAAATCATCAACAATAACTGACAAATGATCTGATTCTTCCCTGATAATTTCCAATACCTGACGCCCGTCATCAGAAATCTGATTTTCATCTTCCAGTAAATTCACTGAGTTAATGATAGAAATTAAAGGATTTCTAATTTCATGGGCTATAGAAGCTGATAATTCACCAATTGAAGCCAGTTCTTCACTTCTATATAGTCTCTTTTCCAATTCTCTTTGCCTGGTTAAATCAATTATCGAAATCAGTATTTCAGAGGAACTGGTTAGAGATGTAGTTGACAAATGAATTTGTCGGGCATCATTGTTTTTATCTACAAACTCCAAATCGCAGGTCTGCGGAGGATGGTCAATTATTGTTTTTATTTCCTGACCGGAACTGTCATTTGTTTGAAAAAAGGTGTCAATCTTTAATTTCCCGATCAACTCATTTTTAGAATAACCACTTATTTCCACAAAAGCCTTATTTACTAACCGGAACACTCCTTCTTTATCAATAATGGCCAGGCTTGGACCTGCAGCCTCAAAAAGTATTCGATACCGTTTTTCTGAATTAGTCATTGTCTCATATAAAAGAGCATTTTCAATAGCAAATGATCCATATTCTGCAACACTGATAAGAGTTTTAATACTGTCTTCAGAAAAAGATTGATCCGATAAATAATAAACACCTATAACACCCAGAGATTGCTCTTCACCTTTGATAATAGGGACATAGGAGAAACTATTGAGGTTTAGCTGTTTAAAATACTTTTTAATTTTTTTATCTTTTACATCATCAACAGCCTGATAAATTACCGGTTCCTGTTTTATTAATGATTCAACAGCTGGATGATGAGATTCAGATGGTATAGAGATAACAGTATTAATATCATTTTTTCCCAAAACAGGTCCATATCCGGCTTTTCCTTCAATAATTTCTTTGTCACTATCAATAATTCCAATCCAGGATTGATCAAAACCGAGATATTTTACCAGAGATTTTGAAATATCCTGTAAAACATCCTTAATAGTGCCCAATTGCCGGGTCAATGCAATTGCCCGGCTTATGGACATATAACGTCTGGTTCTTACTTCTGCCTGTTCATAAAGATTGGCATTTTTTAAGGAATAATAGAGTAACTCGGTAATATTCTGCAAAACCTGTCGGTTTTCGTCAGTAAGATCACCTGATTTTTTCAGATAATAACCAACTACTCCCAATACATTATCTTCAGCCTGCAGGGGAATTCCGTAATAAAAATCAATACCTTCTTTTTCGACTACATTCTTATTTAAATATTTTACCTCTGAGAGATTTTTAACTGTAACTGCATTTTTTGTTTTATTTACTCTTCCCGGCAACCCTCCATCAATACTAAATTTATCAGTACTTATTAACTTTGAAGGAAGGTTAGACTGTTTCTGTAAAATTAATTTTTTATTTTCATCATTAATTAGATAGATTTCAACTGCACGTACAATGGATAAATAATCAGCAATTCGGGTTGCAAAAATTTCCAGAATTTCATTTTTTTTCAAACTTTTGCATAATTGAATAGATAATGTATTGAGAATACTATTTTTACTTTCAGTCATTGTTTAATCAATGTATCGTTAACTATCCAATAAATACATCCGGAGTAAACATTTTTAAAAATAAACCGGAAATTCTTCCGATGATGATATAAACTAGAATTACAGCAACAATAGCCACTATAAGAAAGGGTATTACCTTATTTTTTGGCATATCCAAAACAATAGGAATTCCTACATATAATATATATAAACAGTAAATACCAACCAGTCCGACTAATACTCCCAGAGAAGGTATAATGTAAAGAATCCCAGCAGCTAAATAGGGAAAATAACTATATGCAGCTAATTTAAAAGATTTTACATCATCTTGTTGAGCATTGAATTTCGGTGCAAAAAAACTGAAAACTTTTGATATCACCCAGATACCTAAGAGTAAAAATCCATACTCAATGAGTGCTGTAATCAGGGATTCCCCAAAACTTAAACGAATTGATTTGGAAAATGGCACCTGATACCCGATAATCATCCTGCCAAGAAATTTAGCTAATGCAGGAACTGCTGCTAATATCAATAAATGATTTTTGAAAATTCCGCTAACTGTTGCTTCTTCATCTTTTATTAATGCCCAGGTATCTTTGGTTTTGAAACTAATCTGTTTTACTCGTTCAATAATTTCCTTAAATTTCTCTTTCATTTTTACCTCCATACATTATTTTGTTCTTTTGATTATATGATAACCTAAATCAGTTTTAACAATACTACTGATTTCTCCAACTTTTAATTTAAACACAGCTTTTTCAAATGCGGGATTAAGATCTCCTCGTCCGAAACTACCTAAATCTCCTCCAATTCTTCCGCTTGATTTATCAATAGAGTATTGTTTAGCCATCTCCACAAAAGAAGCTCCCTGTTTTATTTTATTCAAAATTTCCTGAGCTGTTTCTTGTGAATTTACTAAAATATGACTTGCTCTTACTGTAAATCCTGAAATCATGGTTTTATCACTGGTCAGTGACTCTTTCCAAATCCAGCCTGCAAATTTAACTTTAACCCATTGTGGTTTTTCTTCTAATACTTCACATGTAGTCCCGGAATTAATCCTGCCCAATATTTTTCCACTGGGTTCTAATCGTATATTTTCCTGCGCAACTTTAACATATCGTGTTTTCTGTTGAGAATAGACATTAATACTGATACCAAAAAATAATATTACTATTACTATTAATTTTTGGATTTTCACTTTACCCTCCATATCTTTTAATTTTGCAATTAGTTTCATTTTGAAAATAACTAATTTTAATGATAATAGCAAGCATAAATTATTCAAACAGTATAATTTATTTAATCAACGTCAATATGTCTTTAAAAGCATCAGCACCAAATTTTTAATCATTTCAAAAAGAATGATCTTAGTTTAAGAATAATGTAATAAATTAAAATATTAAATCAAATAAATTCTTAATATTATAAACACTACACTTTTTTATTACAGCCGCAACAGATATGAGGCTTTAAAAAAGAGCCCTCTCTGTTTTTCATAAAACCTTTCAGTGTGTACCTGATCTCCATTTTTCCATTGCATCCTGTTATATATAGAACCGTAACCGGCATGGATTACAGTACCTGGAATATAAGTAAAGGAAACCAGAATATCAGTAAGAAGTTCTTCATAAAAATCATTGTATTCAGCTATGACACGGAAAAACAGATACCTGTTCAGTTGATAGATATTCTTGCTGCGAACAATGGTATAATCAAATATTCTTTCTCCGGACCTATTTCTATACAAATCGCTGTACTGTACAGAGAAAGTGCTCTGAAACTGATCTGAAGGCTGGTAAATCATACTTACTGAACCGTCATTCCCCCGGCCCTGAAATGGATTGATACTGTACCTGATTTTTTCTCCATAATCATAACGCAGATTAAAATAAAACTGCTTAACTATCTGACTCCAGAATCTGAATTTTATTCTGCTCCGGCCGAACTGCTGTTTTAAGTAGATTTCACTGGCAAGTGTATATCCTAAAAAAATTAAAGTACTGCGGGGCAGCAAAAAAACAAAACTCAATGATTGATCCCATTCCCAGAGATCACTTTGTTTGTCATGTGCAAAAGTACTTGAAAACCGGGGATCAAAACGTTTTATCATCCCTCTCTGAGGATATAAGTGATGTATAAGCGAAGATTGCATACTAAATATACCAGTACGTGTAATATACCCGCATTCATTACGGAATTCCGGGGATAAATTCACTCCGTGCAGGGATACTTCCCAGTTCCTGGTTTGATAATCATAGCTAAGTCCACTGGCATTTCCTTTTTTGGTTTTTCTGGTGTTTTCATCCCGTGACCATGATAAGAAAGTGTGAAAACCTAAAGAACTTGACGGGGTCAGACGAATATTACTGTCTATTCCTCCTACACGGTTATAATATGGATCACTCTCTCGAGTAGTGAAGAAACCACCCAGATATCCATCCCTTCGCAGCGAACGTTTATACCGTAAAATTGCAACATTAACATCATTTCCCCAGGGATGATTATCTGGTAATTTATCCAGAGCATAAATAGAGGCGATAGTATTTTTTTCTCCGATTTTTCCAGTGAACTTGATTCCCAACCGGGGATCGCCAATAGTACGGGTATGTACCATAGAGTATAAAGGATCCCCCTGCTTGGATCCACCAAAATTAAAGTTTTCTCTACCTTCAAGAAAAAATGGCCGTTTTTCCGGATAGAACAGTGCAAACCGCTGATTGAAATCCACCTGACCAGCATCAGCCTCAATTTGACTGAAATCAGGATTTACTGTGGCATCAAAAATAAGACTTGGTGTAATACCGTATTTTGCAGTCAAACTTACATCTTCTGTTCGTCTGGTGGTCTTCCACCCTTCTTCTTCCCATGAACGGATATTCCCCCAGGTAACTGCAGGAAGAATCTCCACTAAACTGTATTTTTTCAGACCATTGTAAATAATAGGTTGCATCTGGGTATTGAAATTAGCACCCTGATCAGGATCCAGAGGTGGATATGTAGCCTGTTCAGAAGTACGGCTGATACGCCGTTCAAAAATAATTCCCATGGTTACTGGTTCATCTTTAGTATATCGGATACTCTTTAAAGGAATGCGAACTTCAACTGTATAGCCCTGCTCATCGATACGACCCCTGCTGTACCAGACAAAATCCATACTGATATCTTCATTAGCACCGATTGCCCGGCTGTCTTCCTGTATGCCCTGAGGATTTACATAAAAAGCATAGAGCGATTGTTGATCATTGAAAGTGTCAATATTCAGACAAATCCAATCATCAGAACGTATTTTATCTCTTGCTGAAACTGACGATTTAATTTTATCCGGTTCACTGTCATAACAGCGGAAAGCAAAATAAATATTCTCCCGGTCATAGGCATACCAAACCCGAGTATCCTGACTGAGTGGTTTTCCAAAATCCGGATACCAGGTAGTAAACTCTGTTTGTGAAGGAGCGTTTTGCCAAACTGCATCATCCAGCAGTCCATCAATTTCAGGGGCTTCAGCAATTTTTAAAGGCTGCAAAGGATCCTTAGCACAGACATTCTCAGCAAAATATGCAATAATAAAAATCAGCAAACAGGATAAAACAATTATTCTCTTCATAATTTCTCCGGATAAGCATTCCATGATCAGTTATTTTATAAACCTGAAAATACTTAATTGGAAAGGTTTTGTCAAGTAAAATATCCAAATTACTTGATATTGTAAAAATCTAATAGTAAATTTCAAGTTATTATGAGAAAATTTACAGGGACAATTTTTGACATAAAAAAGTACTCGATTCATGACGGTCCGGGAATCAGGACAACAGTATTTTTCAAAGGATGTCCTCTGAGATGCTGGTGGTGTCAGAACCCTGAGAGTCAGAACACAAAACCTGATATTATACCAGCAGGTATCAGTAAAAGAAAATTTCACATTCAATACAAAAAAGATAAAGAGCTGATAGGAATGGAGATGACTGCAGAAGAGGTGATGGCTGAGATCAGAAAGGACATCATATTCTATGATGAATCCGGGGGAGGCGTCACTTTCTCCGGCGGAGAGCCGCTCTTTCAGCCGGATTTTCTCCACCAGCTTCTTTTCAAATGTAAAAAAGAAGACATTCACACAGCTGTTGACACCTGCGGATATGCATCAAGAGAAGTGGTGGAAAGAATAATTCCGTTAACAGATTTGTTTCTTTTTGATCTGAAATTAATGGATGATCAGGAACACAAAAAATATACTGGGGTTGATTTTCAGCCTATTAAAGATAATTTGATTTTTTTATCCAATCAGAACAGTGTAATAAGTATTCGTATTCCTGTTATTCCCGGAATTACTGATACTAAGGTCAATCTGGATAAAATGATACAATTTAT
>JAWODZ010000130.1:0-37734 GCA_046483025.1 bacterium | reverse complement strand
CTCAGACGCCGATATCCTTCTTCCAGATGTTGTTCTTTGTAATCGATAATTGCCTCTCGTTCCCAGGGAAGTATCCAATGAGATTTAGGAATATTCCCATTATGGTGATTCTGCTGATTCTGTCGTTTCCTCCAGCTGTAGTATTTTCCGGTACTCAGTTTAATCCAGAGAAGCATTGTGGTGAGTGCAATACCTGTATTCTTGTGCCAATAGTTCAGATACCTGATGATTTTGTTCCGGTGGTCAAGGGAGATCCAACCACCATTTAGATCTCCTTATCTGCTTTTTTTAACTTAAGATTCTCCTCTAATAGCTCAGCTATTACTTGGTTCCGATCTTTGAGCTTCTCCTCAAGTCTTGAGGTTTTATTCTTGTCTTTCTTTCTCCCTCGTTTTCTGGAGAAGGCTTCAACTGCATTCTCAAAGAACTCTTTTTTCCAGCGATAGAACTGATTAGGATGAATTCTATGCTTTTCACAAATATCCGGAACTGAGATATTTTTTTCTAAATGTTCCCTAAGAATTAAAACTTTCTGCTCAGGTGTGTAACGTCTGCGTTTCATAATACGGTCTCCTTTCTGTGGTTAAAACCACCTTAATTTAAGACCGAATTATTCAAATTCCAACTGAAGCGTGATACATTGTCATCTAGTAGTTTATTAAACTAAAGAAATATTGTTCTTATCAATTTATTAAATAATGGAAGTGCAACTAATAAATTTCTTCCAAAGTGATAAATAATTGATGGATATATTGATTGAGTGTATTGATATAAGAAAAAAGAAAGAATTTCAGAAAAAAACACTATTACAAGTTTTATTAGGGCAATTCTATCTAAATGATATATATCACCTACATTGTGTCCAAAAGAAAAAACAAATCCAGTAATTATTAAGCCAAAAAGAACACCTAGTTGATTACGTAACGCAGGATAAATAATGCCAGTATATATTACTTCTTCCAATAATGGGGATAGAATCAAAACAATGATTAAATGGGGTAATAGAAAATATCCTATAAGCGGGATGTTTTTTTGAGCGATAGCATCTATTAAATAATAATGAACAGATTTATGATATAACTCATCAAATGAAAAATTTCTGAACGTTAAGATACAGAAAAGAACTATAATAATTGAGAGAAAAAGAGAAAAAACAATCAAGAATGATTTAGCTTCCTTGGATAAGTGAGGTGATAAACCTAAGGAATATAAATTAATATTTTTACCCTTTATCAGTTTAAAAACGATAAATATCATTAAAAGAATTATTTGTCCTCTCATATAATAAATAGGATAAAACTTGTTCCCTGGGCTGATTTTAATTGTGAAAAAATCAATAGATACAAATACAATCGTCAATATAATAGATATAACGATTGCATTTATAAATGACCACCCAATGTTATCGAATTTATCAAAAAAAAATTGGTGATCATTTTTTATATTGTTTTTTGATATCATTTGTAAATAATTTAATATGTTATTTTTCTTTAACATTTACATTGTAAATTTGGAAAAATATATGTCAATAACAAGTTTTGTTCACAATTTCGTCATCGGAAACTCTAATTTTTAAGTTAATAATTTTATCTGTTCTTTCAAAACAGTTTCTATTTTTATAATCGACTTTTGTACAAAGTATACTTTATCAGTTATCCTGTCCTCAGTGTATTCTAGTATGTTACAGGTTGTCATCTGAATATTTGAGTTTATGCTGAGATAAACATTAAGTACTTTGGTTTTGCGAAGAATTTCTTTTTTTGACTATTGGTTGAACTGAACTTCCGTTTATCAAACATTGGAAAATGATAGAACTATAAGCTGTCTTCCAGAGTTTCTGAAAGACACTCAATAGCTTCTGGATAACGATTGTGGTACTTCTCTACCAAAAGAAGCGAATCGATGTGGACTTTCAAAATTAAGCTGTAACTATATCTGTTAGTGTTGTTTGAGTAAATCGCTTTTTTTCTTTGTGGGAGATATGTACTAGAAGGTTTCTTATAAAATGAATTTTGTACTGTTTTCATGATTGCCCAGGAAACTCTTATTATTGCTGCCCAAATATATTTATGAACATCAGAGATAATAAGCCAGACTTCCTGTATACTTCTTGATTTTAATTTTTTTATAGTAGCACTCCAGCTTTCTTTCGAATTCATTGTACATAAGTTCTATAGCTATAATCTCCTAGTGTCCTGCTTGATTAAGTCCTTGAACGACCATATCAACGGATGAGATAATACGACCATTCTGCTTGATTTTCTCATAAAATGCATCTATCCAAATCACTGAAAATACTGATTAAAACGGCCGATTCCGTTACTGATTTACTTCGGTACATAAATTCTTGGTCATCTCCGAAACGTGAAAAGCTGATTTCGCAATAATTTTTAAACTCCTGGCCGACTGTTCAATTTTACAGTTGAAAACATCATTTATATAGGCTTCCTGGAACAGTTCAACCAGTATTCTCTTTGAGTGTTTCTTCTCCTTTATAAAAAACGGAACATATCTTTCTTACTCAGTTTCGGTACTAAGAGATAACAAGTACCAACTCTGGTATCAAATCGTCTAGATCGGTAACCTGAAAAATATGTTTTCCGTTCTTTACAAATTTTATTTTTTTCTGAACCGAAAAGCGCTTCTAATTCGGCACGTATAAATTCATTCAATAACAAATTCAGCATTTTAAAAGAGGATCCTTTAATAATATAAGAGTTTCTATCTTATTGCTAAAATAATTTTTGAATACTTATTTAATGTACATTCAGTCTCATGTTAAGAAAAGAAATTGAATATTATTTTTTAAAGATGGCATCCTTTCATTGTATTATTTATAAAAACTTCGGAAAAGATGCCATCCTTTTTAATTGATAATAGTTAATAAAAACCCAATAACTCAGATTTATTAACCTGCTCCACCACCACCACCACTAGCTCCTGCTGATAAGCATGGATTATCATGGCCTAGCTCATTACTCATATAAACAGCCCACATTGTCCCGATTAGTCCAAGATCAATAGCAACTATAGCTGCTGCTAAGGCCCAACAAGCACCACCATTAATATTATTCATTTCTTTAATTGTTAATTGTTTCATAATTGTACCTCCTTTTAATTTTACTTTAATATTTAACGCCCCGCGGTTAAAAGGCATTAATTGTACCGCTTACTCAGTGTTCCGGAACCACTGAATTCTTCTAATAATTTTGTTAATTTAATTTCGCCTGTAATTTTATTTAATAAAACTCCATATTTATCAAAAATCAATATATATGGCACACCAAAACCGCCAAGTTTATTTTTGAATTCATTATTATTTATACTACCCCATTTTACATTATTAGCTTTTTTAAATCTCGTAAATTTATTTAAATAATCTCTTGTATTAAAATTTTCTTCTGCAGTTAAAAGATAAATATTGATATTTTTAAATTTTTGGTAGTTATCGTTAATTACATTTAATTCATACATACAATGTTCACAATCACTGTTAAAACATACAATCATTGTTTTATGTACACTATCAGTTTTTAGTACTTGAGAACCCAATTTATCTTCAAATGTGATCGTTGGCATTATAGATCCTACAGGTAGTACTTCTGGTTGTAATCCTATTATTAATACCCTTATCACTAAACACAACACCAGTAATACAAAAACAGATAATAATATTCGTTTAATCAACATATCTTTTCTTTCTGATTATCTTTTAAAAAATATACAATAGCAATCAAAATAATATTCTTAATAATTGTAGGTACAGGTTTTACACTATGCACAGTTCCAAAACAGCCACAATTATCAGCTCCAATAAAGATCAAATATAATCCCAAAAAATTAAATATAATTAATAGATAAATTATAATACTAAAAATAATCTGTATGTTAAATAACTTAAATGTTACAAGTATGGCAATGATTATTTCTATTAAAATAAAAGATATAAGCATTGGTTTTATGAATAAATTTGAAAATCCAAAAACATTCCTGAAAAACACAGAAGTACTCTGGAAATCTGCCAATTTAGTCACCGCAGATACAATAAAAACAAAACCAACAAAGTACCTAAGACTAATTATCAGGAATTTACTTTTGTTAAATACATTAATAATGCCCATTGAAACACCAATAATACTATCCATATTATTAATACTAGAAGGGCAGCATCAATCTTTTTAACTTTACCTGTAGATGCCAACCCCCTTGCTATTATTATACACCATAATATTTGGAATACATTAAAATTGCTTAACAAACCTACAACATTCTGAGAATATAAAGATGTATCGATTAAATTAGATATTGCTAATGGTACAAAAGATAATTTTTCTTTTGTGATTTGATATAGCTTAAGTTGTATAAGCCATATAGTTTTTGTAATATTCTGAATAACTATGGGAATGTGAGCATACGTGACTATTTTAAAAATTCTTTTAAAAGGAACTTCAATAAATTTTAACACCAGAGGAAACTGAATCAATAAGGTTACAAAGGTAATTTGAATCCAGATAACAGCAGGGAGTATGATATAAGTCCAGATAGATATCTTCTTAATAAAATGTAAATAATCATCAATACGATAAGCTTCCATTCTTTCAGAAAGTAAATTATGATACACTTCTCGTGTCATTACAAAATTTTGAGTTAACCAGGTGTTAATGCCGAATGCAATGCAAATTAAAATAAACAAATGCCATGTTTTTAAACTATAAGGCTTATTATTAACTATTGTGTTTTCCATAATAAATACTCCATTATGTAACAATCAATTAATCACATCTACAGCCGGTTTATAACTATTTTGCATTCTTAAAAGTGTATTCAAATAACTTGATTTATTCTGCAGTAATTCAATTGTTGAACCTTGTTCAATTATTTTACCATCATCTAATAAATATATATAGTCTGTTTGCAGGATGATCCTCAGGTTATGAGTTATGTTTAAAACAATATGTTCTTCTGCATATTCCTTTAATGTATTAAAAAGTATATTTTCAATTTCTATATCCATAGCACTAAAACCCTCATCGATAATCAATACTTCTGGGTAATCATACAACGCCCGTATTAATCCTAACATCTGCATTTCTCCACCTGAAAGTTTTCTACTACCTTCTCCAAGTAAAGTTAATAAACCATATTGAAATCTATTTATAAAAGAATTTAGACCCAATTGTTCTATTCTATCTAAAATTTCATTTATACTTCTTACTTTTCGTCCTACAGTAATATTTTCTGCTAAACTGCCATTAAATAATTTGATAGTTTGTGGAATTACTGCTATAGATTGTCGATAATTCCTTAAAAGAAATTTTTCTGCATGGGTATTATCTACAAGGATTTCTCCTTCACTTAATTGATATTTTCTTTGAAGTATTTGTACCAATGTACTTTTTCCTGTTCCACTTTTACCCCAGAGTGAAGTAATTCTGCCCTTTTCTATTGATAGATTTAGATCTTGGAATAAATAATCATTTTTTGGCCAGGAAAAACTGCCATTTACTATATTAATCCTTTTAATTACTTTAAATCGTAAATTTCCTTTCTCTTTTTCTTTTTTGACTAAAAGAATATCCCGCAGACGTCTTGCTGCAACATGTGCTCCTTGCAATTCTATGCTTGCATTGACAAAGTTACTAATAGCTGGAAGAATATTTGCTAATAGGGAGTAAGAAGCTATCATTTGGCCAAGTAATAGTTTGTTTTCTATTACTAAAATCGCACCATAGGATAAAAATGAAACCGTAAGTATACCTCCGGATAACCCCGCCATTAGAGAGAGACTTGTTTGTGTAAATCCCAAACTTTCAATTTTATTTTGAAAATGTTTAAACAAATTTTTATTAAACTGGGTGAAAGTTGTTGAAACATAGAATCCTAAGATATCATCTATACCCTTTAAGCTGTCGATATATGAAGATTCTACTTTAGCATGCCCCTGCATAACTTCGCTTTGCTTTTTTTTGACAGTCCTGATTTTTGAAAGTAATATTAATGTATATACCGGGATTAACAGCAATGAAATAATAGCTAGACTTAAAGCCAGATGACACATTAATGCAAGAGATCCAATTATTATCAAGCTGTCAATAATGGTAGTATTTGTAATTAGCAATATCGCCTTTTGAATTTTCATGCTATCGTTAATTCTTGCAGTAATGTCACCAGTCTTGCGGGTATCGAAAAATTTTTTTGGCAATTTAAAAATATGACCTAAAAAATCACTGTTAATATTAATGGTAATTTTTTTGTTTAAGATGATTAAGAATTTTTGCCTGAAATAACCGGCTAAGGCCCTAAAAATCAACATAAAGAGTAAAAATAATCCAGTATATATAATTTTAGTTAAATCTTTTTCCGGAATAAACCGGTCAATCAACCATTGAACAAATACTGCTGTTGTTAACCCTAAACCTGTATAAATAATTCCTAAAAAAAGAGTTTGGTAAACCCAGGTTTCATTTTTTTTCAAATAATTTTTAATCCATCGAATCCATCCAGATGTTGCTGCATTATATAACTTGGAATTTGGTTTTAGTAAAATTACCGCATGCTTTTCCCAGATTTCAATAAATTTTTCTTTTGATAACGTATAAAGTCCTTTACCAGGATCCCCAACCAGAACTTTTTTAGAATTAATTTTATAAATTATAATAAAATGATTTAATCCATTTTCATATTTTATATGAGCAATACAGGGCATAGTTTCATTCATTAAATCTTTATATGATCCTTTTGCACCAAAAGCATCAAATCCTAATTTTTTAGCAGCTTTTACTATTCCGAGCAGGGTAGAACCGTGGACATCCGTTTCACACAATTCTCTAACAAATACAATATTAGCATTACCTCCATAATATTTCAGTATACTTAACAATACAGCAGGGCCACAATCGATTTGGTCATACTGCCGGATTATCGGATATTTTTTCCTGAATAAAGTAACCATTCATCCACAATTGGTTAAAGAAAAGTTTATTTGTTTGACGCACAATATAAAAAATAAAATAGTATTTGTCAAGTAATATTTCGCAAAAACGTAAAAAAACACGAAAATAATCAATCAAAATTTGTTTCATCAGTGGTTAAATCGCATATTTTCAATGTATTAAGAAATCAATGAACAAATTTATAATTTTGTGATTGCATTTAATATTCACCCCTTAGTATAATATGGGGAGGGATTTGTATCCCGATGGCGTTTTGGTAGCTAGGATACTGTAATCACTGACCGATACTTGGTAAAATAAAAGAAAGACCTTCAAAGTTTTGGAAACCTTGAGGATCTGGATTTTTAAAAATAGAATAAGGATTTATATTTGGGCTTTACTGGCGTTCTTGTTCCTGAGGAATAAATATATCCTTAATGAGACAAATGAATTGCTTAATATTCGATAGAAGGTTTTTGTTTGTATGTGGATGTTTTTTATAAAGTATTAGATAAGTTGCTTTATAGGATTTGGTAAATAATATTATCATATTAGTATAAATAAAAATATTAACGCTTGACATTAATAACGCAAAATGTTATTATACTATATAATAAAGTCTTTCAAATGTAAAGAGACTGAGAAAATATATTATAGGCAATATTCGAAAAAATTACCAGCTAAGATTCAAAGAATAGCCATGAAAAAATTATGGATGATTGATGCTTCTCCTGATCTTAATTCATTAAGAAGCCCTCCATCCAATCATCTTAAGCTATTAAAAGGTAAAAGAAAGAGACAATATAGTATCAGAATTAACCAACAGTGGAGAATATGCTTTAGATGGGAGAAAGGAAATGCATTTGATATTGAAATTGTTGATTATCATTAGGAGGATATAAATAATGAATACAAAAAAAATACCACCCATACACCCGGGAGAAATATTGAAAAAAGAATTCCTTGATCCTATGGGTATTACACAATATCGTTTAGCAAAAGATATAAATGTACCACCGCGACGGATAAATGAGATTGTACACTGTAAACGTTCTGTAACTGCAGATACAGCTCTCAGGCTTGGCAGGTTTTTCAGCATGTCACCGCAATTCTGGACTAATTTACAGGCACATTATGATTTGGAAAAAGAATCTGACAATTTAGGTAAAAGACTTAAAAAGGAAGTGAAGGTGTACTCTAAAGCTGTTTAATTCAGATAAGAGAGAGTCTGATATCCTGTTAATGCAATGAATTTTTACCTTCCTGTTCCGCAGGGACTCCGGCCTCTGCGGTAAAAATAGTGGTTATAGATCATGAAAACGTTCCCACAGAGACCGTGGGAAAGAGAAAATAATTCCCATAAAAAAATAACCTTTATATTAATTTTTTTTGTTAAAATTTGCAATTTTGCAAAATATTTTGTAAAATATCAATATATGGTATCCTATAGGATACCATATAAGGATATAAATTTTACTTATAGGATACAATATGGATAAAATTAAACGAGTAATTCAAGAATGGCAGGAAACTACATTACCACCTATAAAGAAAAGAAGTATTATATCTCAAAATATTCCCGAAAATATGGCTGGTGTTATTTGTGGAGTCAGAAGGGCTGGAAAGACATATTCTATATACGAGTTAGCCCTTAAATTAAGAAGAAATATACCAGCAGATAATATAATTTATATTAATTTTGATGATATACGATTACATCCGCTGAAAGGAAACGAACTGGAAAAACTACCTGATCACTATATCCAAAATTTTACCTTTAATAAGAATAAAATGCTGTGGTTTCTTATTGATGAGATTCAGAATGTGGATCACTGGGATAGAGCAGTGAGAACAATGCTGGATAGACGAATAGGCAATATTGTAATAACAGGTTCAACTTCGGAGCTCCAGCCGGATAAAATTCCTTCTGTCTTGAGAGGAAGAACGTTTACAAAAACAGTTTATCCGTTGAGTTTCAAAGAGTTTCTGCTCTTTAATAATGAAGAAACAGATTATTCAAAGAGTATGTACCATAGTTCCCGCAAAAACAGTATAATAAAATATATGAAAGAATATTTAGAATTTGGTGGTTTCCCCCAGGTTGTACTTACTGAAGATTTAAGATTAAAAAATGAAATATTGAGAGAATTATATAAAGCCATTTTTTATAGAGATATACTGGAGTTAAATGACATTAGAAATATATCATTATTTGAGGCTTTCCTTAAAACTACAGTTGAAAGTTCTTCTAGTATGATCAGTATATCAAAAATAAAAAGATTTCTTAATTCCACTCTTGGATTTAAATGTAAAAAAAATACTCTTAGTGATTATTTGATGTATACAAAAAATGCTTTCTTCCTCTATGATGTGGAGATATTTTCTTATGGGATAAAAGACAGACTCCAATATCCGAGAAAGATCTACACTATAGATAATGGATTGATAAATGCTATCACCTTAAAACATTCACCTGATTACGGTAAATTATTAGAAAACGCAGTATTCATTGAACTTAAAAGGAGAAATAAAGATATTTATTACTGGAAAAACAAGCAAGGTCATGAAGTAGATTTTGTCATTGTTCGTGGTACTAACCCTTCTATTCTTTATCAGGTCTGTTGGGATATGGAAAATGAAAAAACCAAAAATAGAGAAATTAGAGCTCTTATGTCTGCAATGAAAGAATTATCTTTAGCTAAAGGGACAATCATAACCAAAGATTATATGGGAGAAGAAAAACGAGAAGATAAAATAATAGAATTTTTACCATTTTATATCTGGAGTATAATGTAGTAAAAGATATAAGAAAACGTTCCCACGGAGACCGGGGGAAGGAGATAATCTTGACTGCCTGCTATTCGTGATCCATCATATCAAAAGAAAGACCTTCAAGGTTTTGGAAACCTTGAAGGTCTGAATCTCAGCCTCAGACTGTGGGTACGACATATTACCCACCCACTTCTAAAAAATCATCATCAAAAAGCAGGGCTCAGGGATTTGCCCAGCTGGTAGAGCTGACCGGTGGAAGGATTGAAGAATACAGGTTGTAAAGCTTCCGCTTTAAGTCTCTTGTTTTCGTCCAAAACAGAAGGATCGGCTTTGACATCACGGATTTCACCGATAAACATGGTATGCAGCCCCACTTCAAGGGTATGGAGTACTTTGCATTCCAGGGAGATGGCACTTTCCTTTAAATAGGGTGCATTGACCGAGTCACCGGGCACAGCAGTGTAGCCCATCTCGGCTAATTTATCCACATCCCGGCCGGAAACAGAGCCGAAGTACTTGACAGCCTTCAGATGTTTTTTAGAAGGGATGTTTACGGTATAAGCTTGGTTGGCCATAATATTTCCATAGGTATAGGTAGCCTTTCGCAGAGAGATGGTCACGCAGCGAGGCCGGGAGCAGGATACGCCTACCCAGGCTGCGGTCATCATATTTGCTTTTTCCAGGGTGTCATAGGAACCAATCATCCATACCATTGTAGGAACCATAATCTGAGGCCCCAGAGAGATTTTCCTGGAAGTGACTTTCAATGGGGGAGTATCGTTAATTTTTGGTGATTGATCTTCAGAAGAAGCAGAAGAGAGTGCATTCTGGACTGCTTTAATCAGCGCTTGTGAGGTTACAGTTGCACCGGAAATCAGGTCAATATCTTTCAGGGTTTGATTCGCAATTATTAATTTCGGCAGGATTTTAAGGGGTTCGGATTTTTCATATTTCGGTGAATCAATCAGATCTATAGATTGAATTTTATTTTCGGAAACCGTTACTTTCACTGTAATCATACCGTTATAGCCTTGAGCTGAACCTTGAAACACTCCATTTGCATAGTGGTCAGTATCGTTTATATTCATTGCCATTAAAAAGAAACAACTGATACACAGCAGAGTAATATAAATAATTTTTTTCATAAATTTTTCCTTTCAGTTTTTGATGATGAACTAATGTTACTACTAAAATTAAAAAATGTCAAGAAGAAATGTCATGATTTCTTAAAATATCCTGTTTTCGATTTCTTTGCGTCTTAACTAATTAGTTTTTATATTTATACAATCAATAGTATCATTTATGATCAATAAATTTTTTATAATAAGAGGTAACTATTATGCGACCTTATATTTTAGCTGAGACCAACTGGAAAAACATCAAAGATCAATCAATAGAATTAGCAGTATTACCCTGGGGGGCTACCGAGGCACATAATTTTCATCTTCCTTATTCAACCGATGTGATAGAATCAGATTGCATTTCTGCAGAAGCTGCTAAAATTGCCTGGGAAACAGGGGTAAAAATAGTAGTATTACCTACCATACCCTATGGAGTAAATACAGGACAGATTGATATAAAACTGGATATGAATCTGAATCCAAGCACCCAGGCTGCAATGCTGCATGATATTGCAGCAGTGTTGAATCGACAAAAAATTTATAAATTATTGATAATGAACAGTCACGGCGGAAATGATTTCAAACCAATGATCAGAGAAATTGGTGTACAATTTCCTGACATGTTTTTTTGCAGTTGTAATTGGTTTGAATCATTAAATAAACTAAATTTTTTTGAATATGACGGGGATCATGCTGATGAGATGGAGACCAGTCTGCTTTTGTATTTAGCGCCTCACTTAGTTCTTCCTTTAGATGAAGCAGGACCAGGTAATGAGAAAAAAATCAAAATAACAGGAATTAAAGAAGGCTGGGCATGGACGGAACGAAAATGGACAAAAGTTACTGACGATACCGGTATTGGTAATCCAATGTATGCTACCGCAGAAAAAGGAGAAAAATATTTTAAAGCTTTAGTAAGGAAAATGAGTGAATTGTTTATTGAAATAGCTCAAGCAGATTTAGATGATTTATTTGAATAATGGTCTGGAGTTAAAATTAATTAGTTAAATGATTGAATAAATTATAGATAAAAATTAAAATGTAATTATTTTTTTTTATAATTATACAAAACAACACTGTAAATATAAAAATTTTTTGAGGATTTTAAAATTTTTAATTTTTTTCAAGTTTTTATAAAGTATTAAAAATAATACGATTAATAATTAATTATTTTTGATTTAATCAAATCTGAAAAATTATTCACTTGACAAAAAGTATAAGAATGCTTACATTTGAAACATTATAAATTCAATGATTGAATAAATAAGTGAAGAAATTAAGAAATAAGTCTAAAAGGTAGCTTTTTATGAATGTCCAACCAACAGAATATAATCTTGAAAGTAATCTTTTATTTATTGATTGGTTTGTTATCATAGCTATAACAGTTATTACAATAATCATTGGTCTCTATTTTTCTAAAAAAGGTAAAAAAAGTGTTTCGGATTATTTTGCTTCCGGTCAGGGTATGCCCTGGTGGATTTTAGGGACTTCTATGGTAGCTACAGCTTTTGCAGCCGATACGCCCCTTGCCATCAGCGGGCTTGTAGTGACTCAGGGTATTTGGGGTAACTGGTTCTATTGGTCCCAGGTCCCTCAATTTATTTTAGGAGTTTACTTCTTTTCTCGTTTATGGCGTAGGGCTCGTATCTTAACGGATAATGAATTGATTGATGTCCGCTATTGCGGTAAACCGGCCAAACTTCTAAGGGGATTCCGGGCTCTTTTCTTTGCGTTACCCTATAATTCCATTACCCTGGGTTTTGTTATTTTACCATTAACCAATATCCTGTATATGACTTTTGAAATGCCCAAATTCTGGGCAGTGGTCGTTTCCATTTTAATTACAGTCAGTTATACGGTTACTTCCGGATTGTGGGGAGTGATGATTACCAGCTTTTTCCAGTTTTTTCTGGCCATAGGAATGATGATCTTCCTGGCAGTGGTTGCTGTAAATGCAGTAGGGGGATTCGAAGCCATGCTGGATAAACTTCCTCAAATTTATGGCGCCGAAAAAGCCGGTACCATGCTGGATATTATTCCGGCCATGGATGCTCCCAACTTCGGATTTATAATTTTTATGCTTTATATCTGTCTGGCCTGGTGGAGTACAGGTCCCACAGACGGAGGAGCCTATTTTGCTCAACGTATGATTTCTGCAAAAAATGAAAAACATTCATTTTTAGGCTATTTATGGTTCAATCTCTGGCATGTGGTGTTGCGACCCTGGCCCTGGATTCTGGTGGGAATTGCGGCTGCCATCTTATTCCCCGGCATTGCTCAAAAAGATCCCATTACCGGTGAATTGGTGAAAAATCCGGAGATGGGATATATCGCGGTTATGCTTACCTATCTGAAGCCAGGTCTGTTGGGACTGATGATAGCGGGATTCTTAGCTGCTTTTATGTCCACCGTAAGTGCACAAATCAATTGGGGAGCTTCCTATCTGATCAATGATTTTTATCGCCCTTTTATCAAAAAGAAAGCATCAGAAAAGCATTATGTACGGGCTTCCTATGTTGCAGTAATCTTTGCCGCTTTGCTTGCAGGCGTTGTATCATTTTTTATGACCAGTATTTTTACGGGATGGTTGTTGTTATGGGCAATCAATGCCGGAATCGGAGTGGTGTATATTATGCGCTGGTACTGGTGGCGCATTAATGCCTGGTCCGAAATTACGGCCATAGGAGGAACCCTCCTGACCATTGCTTTCATTCTTTTTATCAAGTCAGAAATGTGGCTGAAAACTTTTTTGATCGCAGAGGTTGCTCTCACTTTTGCGGTATTGGTCATCTGGGGACTGCGCAAAAAAGAGTGGCGAAAAAAATATCTTAAATCTTCCATATTTATTATTTTCATCATTGTAGTTTCCATTATAATTATCTTGTCCATCACCTTGCCGGAGAAAAAGTTTCCCTGGACGACCATTTATACTCTTCCGCTTTCAGCAGCCATTTGGTTGACCGCCACTATGCTGACCAGACCAACAGATGAAAAAACATTAATAGATTTTTATAAAAGAACTCATCCCGGAGGTCCGGGCTGGAAAAGAATTGCAGCAATGATAAAAGAGGACTACAGTGATGGCCACCTGTTCAACAAAAGAAATATTATCGGAACCATTTTCGCTATTATTGGAACCTATACCGCACTTATCGGATTCGGTAATGTCATATTAGGTGATTTGACCCTGGGGATTGTTTTGCTGGGTGTAATGGTTGTCAGTGTTTATATTGTGGTCAAGTATCTCAGGAACGAAAAATGGGAAAGAACTCCCCGTATTTCAGAGAGCAAATAAATATATTGGATCTTTGACATTGAGGAGTTGTTTAAAAAGCTTAAAAATGATAAAACCACAGAGGTCACAGAGAAGTAAACAGAGAACAAAAAGTATAGATTTATTTACCTCAGAGGCCGGAGTCCCTGCGGGACAGGTAAATGATGAAATCACAGAGCACACAGAGAAATACACAGAGTTACAAGTAAGGTGGACTCCACTTTGAAAGTGGAGTCCACCTATTAAGGTAAATAAAAATGATAACTTAACCCCTTTATTCTAATTTCTTACTCTGAGGACTCTGTGTTTATTTTCTACTTTTTAGACAAGCCCCCGGACAGGAATTTTTTTTGTCCTCCTGTTTTGATTATCATTGCGAGGAGAGAATCCTGATGAAATAAATGTATCGAAAAAGGATTAAGATATTTTCCAAGGCCATATCACTCCCTCGCAATGATAACAAACAGGTGTTAGTGTCTTTCAAAAACAATCAGATCCGATGGTATCAAGGTGTTGAGAATATCATCGGATCTTTTAGTTTAATTCTTTTTTCGTTTTATCTGCCTGATTAAAGACTTTACAGGTTTCATCCAACAGCGGAGTGGAACCATCCTCAAAAAAATCTCCCATGATCTGCCAGATAATCACACCCCGTGCCTTGTTTTCAACTATATAATTTGCTTTCAAATGGATAGATTCAGGATCATCATAGGAAACAAGTATCTTCAAGCTGTCGGAAATCAGATAGGGCACCTGAGCTTTTTCATCCCAGTAGCGGGTAAACAAGTCCCTATGCTTGGTGATTTGCACATAGTCACTGCCTTGAATTCCAAACAGGATCTTTTCTTCTCCCTGGTGAGGTTTGAATAACTGACTGCATCCCTGATACGCTCTTCCATAAAAAGCCATACCGAGATTCAATTTTGAGCAGGGTACCTGATAATGGTCATGGTATAACCGAAAAGCAGCATCCACACATAAGGTCGAATCACCCTGAGCAGGAGGGTAGAGGGGCGTATTATGATTGGCGGTGGGATCCCAGGCACCGTGGAAATCATAGGTCATTACATTGATAAAATCCAGAATATGAGTAATAGTTTTTATATCAATTTTAGCCACATGTTCAGGATTGGCAGGCAGGGCAGCGGATAAGAGATATTGTTTTCCGGTCTGCGTTTCCAGAACATTTAGACTGTCACGTATGGTTTGCAGCAGCAGATTGAAGTTTTCTTTATCTAGGGGAGAGCCCTTGTGGGGTTCATACCCCGGATATTCCCAGTCGATATCGATGCCGTCAAATCCATAGGTTTTAATCTGATGTATACAGCTATGGGCAAATACTTTCCGTTTCGCAGCATCAGCAGCAATGTGGGGGAAGAGATCGGAATCAGTCCATCCACCAATGGAAACCATGACCTTTACATTATTCTGATGAGCCTGATAAACCAAACTGGTTTCTGGGATCGGTTTTCCGGTTAAGGTATCCATCTTTCCTTTCAACAATACAGAATCGGCTTCCGTAACCATACCGGTAATGGTTCCATTTTCCAATGGTATAAAGAAGGCATAATTAATAATGGAAATTTTATCATAGGGTATGGTCTGAGGGTTGACTCGTTGGTCCCGCTGCTGCCAACGCCAGGAAGGATAATAGGTGATAATATCCTGGCTGTTAGCTGGTATGACATTAAGAAAAAGGATCAATATAACAGTTACAACAATAAATTGTTTTTGCATTGGATTCTCCTTTGTCTGATTAAATTTTATAAAAAATATTAGATCAATTTTTTTTATTTGTTTATTTCCATAACTTATAAATATAAACCTATTACCCTCTTAATGTTGATAACCGATTTGTGATTTTTGAAATTGCTGTTGCTCTCGCTCCGGTATTGATAGCAACTGCGATACAAATAGCGAATTCTGCAGGTTTTCCTAAAATTATTGATACCATCCTAACCCATTATGACATTAATTTTATGTATGGATTCCGGGTTTTGAGGAGGGATAGGAAACTCAACCGGATTCCCATTAAGCGTTACTGATGATATGCCCTTTTCCACACTATTTGGATTCTTAACTAAAATATTATAGGATGCACCCCGCCACTGTCGGGTAACCTGGAATTCTTTCCAGTCAGAAGGGATACAAGGATCAATGATCAATCCCTGATAGGAAACCCGGATGCCCAGTATGTATTTAGTGGCTGCAATATAAAACCAGGATGCCGTACCCGTAAGCCAGGGATGACGGGCACGTCCGAACTTTTGGTGATCCTTTCCATAAATGAACTGACAGTAGGAGTAGGGTTCGGATTCCCTGATTTCAATTTTATCATTCTGATTGTAAGGAAGAATAGCATCATAGAATTTCATAGCTCGTTCACCCCGTCCCAGAATACATTCCGCAATTACAGCCCAGGGATTGGGATGGCTGAAAATGGAGCCGTTTTCCTTGATACCGGGATAGACCCGGGTGACATAACCAATATCATCATCCGGTTTGGTATAGGAAGGCCAAAGAAGATGTATGCCGTATTTTGAAAATAAATATTTATCCACTGCATCCATACATCGTTTTCCCCTCTCTTCAGTAGCAACGCCGGAATATACTGCCCAGCTTTGAGCATTTAGAAAAATTTTTCCTTCCTTGTGTTCATTGGTGCCAATTTTTTTACCCTTTTTGGTGAAACCTCTCAGGTACCACTCACCATCCCAGAGTACTTTTTCACAGGCATCTTTAACTTTTTTTGCCATTTTTGAATATTTTTCAACATCCTTTTCCCTGCCAAGATATCGGGCAGCATCTATAAAGTATTGCAGGGCCCAGTAATGCTGGAATGAAACCATAGCACTCTCACCGCCGCCCAGATTCAAACAATCATTCCAGTCAGCCCGCAATCCCTGACAAATTCCGGATGAGCCCACATGTTCAGCAGCAAAATTTAGGATTTTTGCCAGATGTTCATAAACAGTGCCTTCACCTTTATCGGCATAGGGAATAACAGTATCAAAAAATTCTATATCTCCGTTTTCGATTATCCATTCACAAATGGAAGCAACCAGCCACAGAGCATCATCAGCGCATACATCTTCAAGACCATGGATAATATCTTCCGGATCAGGAGTGGGTACTACAGTGGGCAGTTTTATATCCGGCAGGTTGTCTTTTTCCGGTTCAAACACCCGGGGATCAAAGAGATGTAGTCCGTATCCCTTACTGGTATGCCCACGTAAGAGTTCAATGATACGCTGTTTGGTCTTTTCCGGGTGGGAATGTACAACACCCATAATATCCTGGGAAGTATCCCGATACCCCAGTCCGGTTCGGCCTCCAACTTCTATGAAGGATGAAAATCGAGACCAGGTTACACAGGTTTCTGCTTGATACAAAGACCAGCTATTTATCATGGAATTCATACCGGGGTGGGGAGTTTTAATCTGAAGTGTGTTTCTTTTTTTCTGCCAGTATTCTTTTAATTCCTGGAAAGCAGCATCCACATTCTTAAGATCAGAATACTTGTTTTTCATGGGGATCCCGTGCTGTTTACGGGATCCAACGCCCAGAATAAAAACAAGTCGTGTCTTTTCTCCGGGTTCGAGAACTATTTTTTTATGAAGTGTTCCACAGTGATTTCCACCTAATTCGGAACTGTTGGAACCCCGGCCACGTTCTACGGCTACAGGATTGGATTCCGTGCGGTATTTGCCCAGAAAGGTGTCCCGGGTACAGTCAAAACTGTCCGGTTTAAAATTAGAGGCCAGAAAATGGTAGTTCCAGGGCTCATAAAAAAAGTCGTATTCAATAATATCATCTTTGAAATTTGTTCCGCTGGCATACAGACTCATTTGGAAATTCTGATTGTCAATTTCCACATGCTGGAAGGACCATTCCAGATAATTCAGAATATTCAAATGTCGGGTGTGTGAACTTTTGTTTTCTATCAAGACATCCCAAATCTCCACATTATCATTAACCGGAATAAAGAGCAGTTGTTCAGCATGAATGTCACGATACTCACACATGAAGCGGGTATAGGAAAGCCCGTGGCGTACTTCATATGTTGCTGAATCCAGATCCTTACCTACCGGCTGCCAGGAGAGAGACCAGAAATCCTTATGCTTCTCATCCTGGATGTAGAGATAATGACCCGGCCGGTCCAGCGGAACACCATTGGGACGGAATCGGGTTACCCGTTTATGTTCTGCAGATTTATAGTAGGTGTAACCACCTGCATTATGAGAAATAACCGTACATAAGTCCTTTACTCCCAGGTAGTTGGTCCAGGATACCGGAATATCCGGTCGTTGGATGACATATTCATTATTTTGGTCATCGAAATATCCGTATTTCATAATTAGTTACCCCTTGATTTATTATAAAAGTATATTTTAAAAATCTATAATATAATTAATAAAATATTTTAAATCGGAGATAATATAAATAAATTTGTGAATATTTCAAAATATAAATTTGAATTCAAAAAATAAAATCTCTATATTTAATCATATTTTAATAGTGAAATAAATAAGAATAAGGGTTGGAAATGATTAAATTATTTATCGGTATTTTAATTATATTTTATTCTCAGAACAGTCAAATCGGAGATCAGGTTTCTGAAAGCAAGTCCTCTGAGATCCGAGAATATAGGGTTGAAAGAGTTCAGGATACCATCAGTATTGACGGTAAACTCAATGAGCCTGAATGGCAGGATACAGCTTTCACTGAGGATTTTGTGGTTCATACCAATGGAGCAGAACCCGAATTAGCAACCAAAGCCCAGATGCTCTGGGATGATAAAAATCTGTATATTGCTTTTACCGTGTCTGATAATCAGATCTGGGCAACCATGAAAAACCATGATCAACCTCTGTGGCTGGAAGAAGCAGTGGAGGTTTTTATCGATCCGGATGGTGACGGCAAGAATTATATTGAATTGCAGGCCAATTGTCTGGGAACCACTCTGGATCTATTGATGAACAAGGAATTTGCCAAGGGTGGTCATACAAATTACCGGTGGAACCTAAAGGGATTTACCGTGGGAATTGATACGGTCACTTATACAGAAAAGAATTGTAATAAGTGGATATGTGAAATGGCTTTACCTTTTAAGTCAATTTTATCTTTAGCTCCAACCATGAATTGTCCGCCTGCGGTGGGAGACAGATGGCGTATCAATGTCTGCCGGATTGAGAGAGATCCATCGCACAGAGATTCTTTGGAAGCCACTTGCTGGAATCAGACCGATAGCCGGGGATTTCATGCTCCTGATAAATTTGGTCGAATTATTTTTATGGATACCGATGAAAAAAAGTAGTTACCGGATTTCAGGTGATACCTTGAAAGATAAATGTGCAAGTCATTTTAAATTTCTTCATGACTGGTAAAAGAAGTTTCGATTACGATTGCGATTGCGATTGTGATACCGATAACGATTGAGAGGGGAAAGCTAGGTAAATTGGTGGAGTGAAGTAGGTAGATATTTTAAATCACATAAAAGAGGAGAGTAACATGAACAGAAGAGAATTTTTCTATGATCTTGGAATAAAAACTACTGGTCTGGCCGGTTGTTTGACTTTACTTAACTCTTATGGTTTTGGATATACTGATCGAAGGAAATCAAAGAATTGGATATGGATCACACCGGATACAGAAGCAACTGACGATGAGTGGAAGAGAAGATGTGAAATATTAAAAAAAGTTGGGATAGATGCTTTGATACCGGAGATTTATACCGGTAGAGCTGCCTATTATGGAAGTAACTTTGTACCGGTCAAGGCAGAGCTGCTGGAACGGCTTATTCCTATTGCACGATCCTTTGATCTTGAAATCCATACTTGGATGTGGTCTATGCCCTGTATGCTGGAGGAAATCATGCAAAAACATCCGGACTGGTACATGGTCAACCGTTTGGGTGAATCCGTTCTAAATAAACCTGCCTATGTAGACTACTACAAATTCCTCTGTCCATCCAAAGAAGGTGTACATGAATTTTTACAGAACATGGTAAGTGAATTGTCTCAGTACGATGTGGACGGAATTCATCTGGATTATATTCGTTTTCCGGATGTGATTTTAGCTAAAGGACTGTGGGAAAAATACAATCTGGTGCAGGACAGGGAGTATCCTCAGTTCGATTATTGCTATTGCAGTACCTGTCGGAAAAAATTCCAGGATCAGGAAGGTATTGATCCTCTCGAGATTAAAAAGCCCTCCATGCATCAAGTCTGGCTGCAGTTTCGCTATGACCTCATTACCAATCTGGTCAATGAAAAATTAATTCCTATAGCCCGCAAGAATAAAAAAAATATAAGCGCGGCAGTTTTTCCCAATTGGAGAAATGTGCGTCAGGAATGGCGCAGCTGGAAGCTAAATTCGGTTTTGCCCATGTTGTACAATCAGTTCTATCTGACAAATGCAGAATGGATTAAACAATGTTGCAGGGAAGGTGTTAAATCTCTGCAGTACGACACAACCCTCTATAGTGGTCTTATGGTGGATGAACCAGATAAATTCAGAAAGTATATCGTTAAATCTTTTGAAGGTGGGGCACAAGGGATATCGATATTTGCACTCCGCAGACTTACCAATGAACATTTTGAAATGCTGGCTCAGGTATTGAAAAAGTATTAATGCCATTGCTGAAAACAAATATCTTTCGATAAAAAAGATTTAATTTTACAAATTACTCTACATCTTATTCACTATTTCAAGTATCTCCAATAGTACATACAACACTATTTAAATAGTGTTATATCAATAAGAATTGAACTTATATCACATACATTAATTAAAAAAATTAATAAAAATTTAAAAATTACTTGACAAATGAAGCTGAATATGTTATATTTATTTATTAATTAATTCAATGTATGAACAAATTATGTTCATTATCGTTAGGTTAGCGATGAAAATGAATCTAAAATTATTTTTTTTATTTTTAATTTTACTGGTTCTAATTTCTTCTGCTTTTAGTGACTCTGTGGTTGTAGGATATTACCCTTACTGGAATTATTCAGTTTTACCGGCAGAGTCTATTAAATATAATTCATTGACCCATATAATGCATGCATTTATTTGGCCTCGAGCAGATGGTTCTCTTTCTGTTGATAATAATGTCTTGAATACAGATTTAATTGAAAGAGCTCATAATAACAATGTTAAAGTCTTGATATCTGTTGGTGGTGCAGGACATAATACAAATTTTGATGAGGTAACAGCTGATTCTGCATCGTGCGGCCAGTTTGTTCAGAACCTGCTTGATTTTTGTAATACATATGGATATGATGGTATTGATATCGATTGGGAGCCTGTTAATTCCAGTCAGGTGGGAAAACAATTGAATCTGTTAATGTCTGCATTAAAGGATTCAATTACTTCACACAGTCCCCATTTTTTACTTACTATGGCGGTTCCGGCCACGGATTGGTTTGGACAGTGGTGTGATTTTGATAAACTGAAAAATTATGTTGACTGGTTTAATGTAATGACCTATGATTTTTTTTGGTCCACGGCAACTTATGCAAATCACAATTCTCCTTTGTATTCTCCGGTTCAGTCTCAATATAATTACGGAAGTGTTAATTCAGGAATTAACTATATCCATTCCATCAGAGGAGTTCCGGAAAAACAAATAGTGATAGGAATTCCTTTTTATGGACATGCTTGTTATGCTTCAGGTTTATTTGGGTTAAATACAGGGTATATACGTTGGTACAGTTATAGTGAAATTGAACCCTTGATCGGCAATGGCTGGAATTTTTATTGGGATGATGTTTGCAAAGTTCCCTACCTTTTAAATGAAGATCAGACAAAATTTATTACTTTTGATGATACAACTTCTGTACGATTAAAATGTGAATATGCCACGGACAGGAATGTAGCCGGGGTCTTGATTTGGGAAATTAGTAAAGATGTGATAGGAAGTAGTCAGCCTTTGCTGGAAACAATTGGAGAATCAATGGGATTACTTCCGACAAATATTGTTGCTTTATCACCAACGCAAAATCCTGAGACATTTATAATATTAGATAATTATCCTAATCCGTTTAATAATTCTACAGTAATTTCATATTTTGTTCCCCGGGCAGGTAAGATCAAATTAGAAATTTTTTCCATTCTTGGTAAAAGAATTGAATCATTAATTGATGAAACAAAGTGCAGGGGATGGTATAAAGTAGTATTTAAGGCTCAGTCTTATACTTCAGGTGAGTATGTATATCGATTAACAACTACTCAACAACATGTATCCAAAAAAATGATAATAATAAAATAAAATGGAGGGTAAACAATGCTACATACCAAATTTAGAATTTTACTACTTCTTTTACTGGTAATTTGTATACCGGTAAAAATTATTTATGGAATGAATGGAAAAATAACAGGAGAAGTAGTATCAGCTGAAACCGGTGATCCTCTTATAGGTGCAAATGTGTATATTGTTGGTACCAGTATGGGAAGTGCAACTGATAATAATGGCGAGTATACTATACAGGGAGTATCACCGGGATCGTATACACTCCGGTGTACTTATATGGGATATAAATCAGAGGAAGTATCTATTAAAGTTAACATTGATGATAAAATCAATCAGGATTTTCAGCTTGAATATGAAGGAACTGTTAAAGGTGAAAAGGTCATTATCTCAGCACAGGCACAGGGACAAGTTAATGCTATTAATCAGCAGTTGGCTGCCAAACAAATTAAAAATGTTGTTTCTTCTGATAGAATTCAAGAACTCCCCGATGCCAATGCAGCAGAATCAATTGGCAGACTCCCCGGTGTTTCCATTACCAGAGTAGGGGGTGAGGGAACCAAGGTGGTTATTCGTGGGCTGGCACCTAAATATAATAATATAACTATAGATGGTATACGCATGGCATCATCAAATGCTGAAGACAGAAGTGCGGATTTGAGTATGATTTCCTCTACCATGCTGGAAGGAATAGAAGTATCGAAAACTATTACTGCTGATCAGGATGCGGATGTTTTAGGGGGAACTGTAAATTTTAAGATGCGAGAAGCAAAGGGAGGCAAACAGGGAATAGGTTTTCATATTCTTGCACAAGGTGGGTATACCGGTCTTTCGAATGCTTATAATAAGTATGATAATTATAAATTTGTTCCCAGTGTTGAGGGCAGATTTTTTGATGAACGTTTGGGTGTTTTTATGCAGGTTAATTTAGAAAGGCGAAATCTGTCGTCTAATGAATTCGGAGCTGCTTATGACAATAAATCAGCTGATTTTACAAACTACATTACACAATCCATAAATCTACACTTTATACCCAGGGACAGACAACGATTGAATGGAGCACTGGTAGTAGATTATAAATTGCCGGCAGGAAAGGTGAGCTTATCCAATTTTGCAAGTTCAGGTATCACAGAAGTCGTGGATCGATATGAAATACTTAACATAGGCGGTAATCAGCATTTTTATGAACTTGCATACTCTAAGAGAACTTTGAATATGTTAACCAATACTTTGAATATTGAAAAACAACTGCCTTTAGTTTATACAAATTTAAAAGTATCTCACAGCTATTCTGAAACCAAAAGTCCGGATGACTGGACAGTCAGTTTTTATCATTCGCCAGCAGGTATTGGAGAGTTTGCAAATCAAAAGAATTTAAATCCAAAGACTGTTACTGAAGCTGTGGTCACTAATCCCAAGAAAACAGATCTGAATACTATTTCAACAACTAATAGTTTGGCTAAAGAGCGCAATCTGATGGCATCATTGGATCTGGAGCTCCCTGCTAATATGGGAACGATGCTTACTTCTGTAATAAAATTCGGCGGAAAGTATCAGCATAAAAAAAGATCATACAAAGCAGAGGCATACACTACTAATGCAACTTTTATGTCGCCCAGCGCACGTGGTGCCAGCCAAATGGTTATTGAGCATTTCGGAATGCCCAATGATCCTTGGGATTTTGATATACCTCTTTCATTTTTTCTAGATAACGACTATGATTATGGAAATTTTCTTGATGGGGACTATGACATGCATGATCCTATGCAATTCAGTAAGGTTGAGAATTTGGTAGATTTTTGTCAGAATAATATTGAAGAATTTGCTGATGCTGGTGCTGCAGAAGCTTTTGCCCGTAATAATTATCTTTCCAAAACCAATAATTATTCCGGAAAAGAGATTCTCACTTCGGCCTATGTGATGGCTACAATTGATATTGGTCCCAGACTTACTGTTATTCCCGGTATTCGGTATCAGAACATTCAAACCACTTATTCCGGGATTCGTGGTCAGCAATCACCCTTTTCATATTATAAATATACTCATTCCGATACAACTGTGACAGTTGAACATCCGTTCTGGCTGCCAAGTGTTAATATTCAATATAAACCTTTTTCCTGGTTTGATATACGCCTTTCTTACTCGAATACATTATCATATCCTGATTATAATACCATTATTCCAAGAATCAATGTAACTACAGGAGCTGAAATTGCCTGGAATAATTACAAATTAAAACCATCAAGTTCTGAAAATTATGATTTATACTTTACCTTTACTCAAAACAAAATAGGATTATTTACGATGGGTGCGTTTTTAAAACAAATAGATAATTTAATATATGCTTGGAGATTTAGTAAAGCAGGTCTTGAAGCTAAACCCTATTATCTAACCGATCAGGACCCTGCAAGCCATCTTACCTATAATATCAGTACTTTTGTAAATAATCCTTTTGTAGTAACCAATTGGGGACTGGAGTTTGATTGGCAGACTCATTTCTGGTATTTACCTGGTCCATTCAAAGGATTGGTTTTAAATGTAAACTATACTCATGTAAAATCTGAAGCGGAATATCCCTTTGTATATGCAGGTGCTACCAGTGCTACAGATGTTGATACGTCATTTACGGACCGGCTGCTTTACCAACCAAATCATATTTTTAATTTTTCTCTGGGATATGATTATAAAGGTTTTTCTATTCGAGTTTCTATGCTGTATCAGGATGATGTTTTTTCAGGGGTTAGTCAATGGCCACAATTGAGATCAAGCACAGCTGCATACAGACGCTGGGATATCTCATTTAAGCAGAAATTACCCTGGTTTGGACTTCAGCTATATGGCAATGTCAATAACCTTAATAATGCAAGAGATTACAACGTGCTTCAGATGTATCCGAACACTCCTAGAACTGCAGAAACGTATGGCATGACCGCTGATATAGGACTTCGCTGGCAGTTGTAATTTTATTATATTCGGGAACGGAAGAAATTAATATGTTTTATTAAAAAAATATAAGGAGGTGGTGCAGAAAATTAATTGAAAATATAAATCCATTTTGGCTGAAACGGGTGTAGCAAACCAAAGTGGAAGGAGAATTTTAATTACACCTGAAAATCAAAATGAGGAGAGTATCATGAAATATTTGATAGCTTTAGTTATGATAGTGATGATCTGTATCACTCCAGGTCAATTATTTGCTCAAAATACCCTTGTTATTTATGCCAGTCAAGGTAATCTTAATGATATTATTGAAGCTGATACCCTTGCAGACGGATCTCAAGCACATAATGTATATGAACTGGTTTCACTGGATACTACCTATAAATTTACCGGCACTATTACAGCAACGGATGATATTGCAATTGTTGGTGTTGTAGATCCTGGTACAAATCGACCACCCTGTATACAGCCAGCAGTTCTTCCAGATGCTAGTATACCAGGAACATTATTCAATTTGAATGGAAAAGGAATCAATTGTAGCTTTGAAAACCTCTATTTACTTGCTGTAGCTACAAATAATACTGCTGCTGGTGGTGGTATAGCATTTAATGTAACGGCAGAAAATGTGAGACTCACGGTAGATAACTGTATATTTGATGGATGGCAGAATATGGGTATAGTATACAATGCACATTGGTGTGATTTTTTTATTACCAATTCCAATTTCAGGAATATGGTTCATCCCAATCAACACTATATCGGGGAAGTTATCCGAAATGCGTGGCCAAACACTGCTTATACTGATACCCTGAGTATGGAAGGAAATACCATGCTCTGTATAAACGGATATGCAGCTGCACCAGTCATGGTGGCCTATACAACCTATTTTGAATTCAATGATAACAAAGTGCTTTATACCTTTAAGAATCCTTTACACTGTTTTAATGCAACTGATGCTAAGATTAATGATAATGTTTTCTATGGCACTTACGTTGGTGGTGTAGATCAAGCAGAAAATCCCTGGTGGGACAATCTATGGTCTCCAGATACTTCATATGGAGTAATTCATATGGATGTTCTTAGTCTTGATAATGCAAAAATGTTTTGTCCTGAAGATTCTACAGATCCTGACATCCAGTCAATTGCTGAATCGAGACGGACAGTTGAAGTTAAAAATAATACTTATTACTGGCCTACAGAGGTTACAGATTTCTGGGAAGCCTGGAATGATACAGCCTCGAATTGGGTTTATACTCCATCATGGATGAGTGACAGAGCCGCAGATATGTTTGCTGATGATGAGACCTGGCCTGGCTTAATTGAATCTGGTAATGTGAATAGTGCTCCTGATTATATGGATGAACTTAATCCGGATATATTGAATGGTAGTGAATTATCTAATGATGTTGGAGTTTTTGATTATTTTGTACAGATTCGAAATGGAACTGCTGCTACCGATGTGTGGGGGTATGGCATAACTCAGGTAAGCGATGCTGAGGACTGGACACCTGAATGGCCACTTCCGGAAGAAAGTTCCTTTTCTGGTGTTGACCAAAAACCGAATTCTACAGTGCCTCATGAATTTGCTTTGAATAAGATTTTTCCCAATCCTTTTAACCCCAGTTCAACGGTAAAGTATACCTTAAACAAATCAGGGGTTATCAACTTAAAAGTGTACAATGTGATTGGGCAAAATGTTATGACTCTTGTTGATAATGAATATCAGACTGCTAATACATATGAAGTATCTGTTGATATGTCAAGATTTACAAGCGGTATGTATTTCTGTGTTCTCAAACAAGGTGATAACATTGCAGTAAAGAAGATGATGTTATTGAAATAGTCTGATTTTTCGGGATTGTTTATAAACCCGGAAAAATGATAAAACCACAGAGTTCACAGAGAAATATATACATATAAGTAATTATCTACATATATTATTTTCTGGATCCATAGTTGTTGCTCTGTGAATTCTGTGAGTTTTTTATAAGCATTGCCTGATAGTTAAAATTTTTAATGATGTTCATGGATTAGTAATTAATGCTATGTTTAATTAATAAACATTCCGAATTTTTTTATTAGAAATTATCAATTATTTATCATTAAAATTGATAAACAGAATTGCTAATGATATAGAATCTATTAATAGAGATAATTAATGATATCAAATGTAAAAATAAAATTCAAGACAGAAAGTCACCGGGATGTATTGAATCTGATTCGCAAGCATAAAGAAATTTCAGGCGCAGATTTAGCAAGGTTAACAAATTATCAGCCGTCAACTGTTGTTTATATACTTCGGTATTTAGAAAAAAAGGGGTATATTGAAATCAGTCGTATTGGCAGTTCTATGGGGTCTGCAGGAAAACCCCCAACACTTTGGAAATTAGTTTCTGATTGCGGTTATATAATTGGTATTGAAGTGATTCCTGATCAGATTCGTGTTACTGTGATTGATTTTGCTAATAATGTTATACATCAGAAAATAAATAAAGAATATAAAAATATTCGGGATAAAGAGATAATTTCTATTATTGATGATTTTATAGGATCATTACTGTCAGAACTCTCAATCCCAAAACAAAAAATTATCGGGATCGGTATAGCTGTACCAGGACTTGTAGACCAAAAAAATGGAGTTATATTATATTCACGGAATTTACATATCAAGGATTTATCATTTAAAAAAGAACTGGAAAAAGTTTTAAAGCTGCCAGTGGATGTTGGAAATGACTCAAATGCTGGTGTACTGGGCATCAAATGGCATTCTAGCGATAATAATTTCCCACCAAATATAATTTTCTTAACTATCAATGAGGGGGTCAGAGATATTGGTGCTGGTTTGATTTTAAATAATAAACTTTATCTTGGAGGTTTCGGGACTGCCGGAGAATTAGCCACTTCATTGCCGGATATCCCTAAACTCATGGAAAAGGGCATGAAAAAATACGGTCAAAATTTTGCTGTTGTTAAGGAATATTTAGATTCAGGTGATATTTCAATCTCAAATGTAGCTAAATACTGCCGGGATAATTGCCAATTCTCCAACTTTATTTTACGAAACATCAGTAAATATATTACTAAAGAGATACTTCGTATTGTTGAATTCATTAATCCTAATGCGATAGTAATAGGAGGAGATATTTCAGAAGCGGAATTCATTATGAATGATTATATTATTCCTTCAGTGGAAAAAAAAGCCCATAAACTATTTCCGGTTGGAGTTCAGATACCTGACATCCATTTTTCACCCTTTGGCAGTTATTCTGTCTCCATGGGAGCAACTGCTTTAGTACTGAGGAAATTATTTGTATAACTGAATAATTATAAATGATAATAATATTTATTTTCTGTTTGAAAATTTATAATTTTTTTCAAGTAAATCAATAAGGGGACATAATGAACCAGACTGTTTGTATTTTTGAAGATAATAAGTATTCACAACTTTATCCTTTATCTCTTACCAGACCTGTTTTTGATCTACGCTGTGGTATATTATGTTTGAAAGAAAAAATTATCAGACAATTTTCTAACAAGCCAATTAATTTATATTGCAGGGATTATCTTAAAGATGTTGTAAAGCAACAGAATCCGTCTCTTACAGTTAATAAGATTGATTCCGATGCATGTTTATTTATTAACGGCAGAATTGTTATTGATTCCAATATTGCAAAGATTTTTAATACTAAAGAGGAAGTTATTTTTATTCATAATGATACAGTAGCAGGAGCGTATCTTAAAGGTTCCAATGTAAAGAAATTTGTTAATGTATTAGAAAAAGAAAAAAGTTTTGATGAATTTAAAGAGATACCTCGAAAAGAAATTGAGAAAACTAATATAATTAATTATTCCTGGAACCTTGTCCATAATAATGCTTCAGAAATTGAAAAGGATTTCAATTATTTTCATCAGGGAGGAAAAATTGAAGGGCAGGTTTCAGATCAAGCTATTTTGATTAATAAACGTAATATTCATATAAGTAAAGATGCTGTTGTCAAACCTGGAGCAGTACTTGATGCGGAAAAAGGTCCGATTTATATAGGAGAAGATACAGAAGTTCTACCTAATGCCGTCATTCAGGGCCCTGCATATATCGGAAATAAATCAAGAATTAAAATTGGTGCTAAGATATATGAAGGTACGTCAATCGGTGAGTTCAGTAAAGTGGGCGGAGAAGTAGAAGAGTCAATTATCCATTCTTACAGTAATAAGCAGCATGAAGGATTTCTGGGTCATGCTTATCTGGGACAATGGATTAATATTGGTGCTGATACCAATAACAGTGATCTGAAAAATAATTATGGTAATGTTAAAGTAAATGTAAACGGTGAATTGATTGACAGCGGTTCTATGTTTGTCGGATTAACTATGGGGGATCATTCCAAAACAGGTATCAATACTATGTTCAATACCGGAACTGTGGTTGGAGTAATGAGCAATATTTTTGGTGCTGATTTTCTTCCGAAATTTATACCTTCTTTTTCCTGGGGGAGTGCAAGAAGAATGATGGAACATAAATATGATAAAGCATTGGAAACAGCCCGACTGGTAATGGGAAGGCGGAATCAGAAAATGACTCCGGAGTACGAAAAAATGATCCAGTATATATTTGAATTAACTCGTACAAATAAAAAATTATAATTTACTGACATTGATCAAGGAGTGAATATTATGCGGATTGTTATACTTGAAAATTATGATGCCCTGAGTAATTGGGCAGCAGATTATATTACTAATAAGATTAATCAGTTTAATCCAACTGATGAAAAACCGTTTGTTCTCGGACTGCCTACAGGATCAACACCAATAGGAACATATAAAAAGTTAGTGGAATATAGTAAAAATAATAAAGTGTCCTTTAAGAATGTTATAACCTTTAACATGGATGAGTATGTCGGATTACAGGAAGACCATCTTCAAAGCTACCATTATTTTATGTATAATCATTTATTTAATCATATTGATATACCAAGAGAAAACATCAATATTCTTGATGGCAATGCTTCTGATCTGGAAAAAGAATGTAATGAGTATGAAGAAAAGATAATAAATACCGGCGGAATAGATCTTTTCCTGGGCGGCATCGGACCTGATGGTCATATAGCGTTTAATGAACCAGGTTCCTCGTTGAGTTCTAAAACCCGGGTCAAGACACTTACATATGATACCATTGAAGCTAATTCCAGATTTTTTGATAATGATATAAAAAAAGTACCTAAAACCGCTCTCACTGTTGGTGTTGGTACTGTCATGGCCAGTAAGGAAGTGCTTATTCTTGCAAGCGGGCATAGTAAGGCAAGAGCTTTGCAAAAATGTGTGGAGGAAGGGGTAAATCATATGTGGACAGTATCCATGTTGCAGCTCCATGAGTATGGTATCATTGCCTGTGATGTTGAATCCACAGCGGAATTGAAAACATCTACGGTAAATTATTTCAAAGATATTGAAAAAGATTATATAAAAGGTTATTAATAAAATTTTCATAGTACCTCCCACAAATAAATAAATCATATTTTTCTTGACATTTTAAAATTTAATTATTAAAGTAACAATAATACGTTTCAATAAATAATTAATTTTATGCATTCTAAAACAAGAATATTTTAGTACATATCCAGTTTTCCAGGCTAAACGTTCCACAGATATAAAAGTCCGGTTTTAAAAATTTTTTAATAAGGTTATGTTAACCTGGAGGTAATATGATTGGTAAAACTATTTCTCATTCACCCCGTGAGATAATTAAAGATTTTTTAAAAAAGTGAGATCATGATCAGTAATTTTAATTATTTGAAACAATTACATTTCAATGAATTTATCTCATGGGGTGAATAAAATCACCGATTAAAAGCAAGGAGTTTTATAATGATTGGGAAAACCGTTTCACATTATCGTATAATCGAAAAAATCGGCAGCGGCGGCATGGGCACGGTCTACAAGGCCAAGGACACCAAACTGGATCGCTTTGTAGCCCTCAAGTTTCTGCCGCCACATCTGAGTCAAGCAGAAGCAGAGAAAAAGCGCTTCATTCATGAAGCCAAAGCAGCTTCAGCACTGGATCATCCCAACATCTGCAGTATTTATGAGATCAATGAGACTGAAGATGGTCAAATGTTCATTGTCATGGCCTGCTATGAAGGTGAATCCTTAAAGGAAAAGATAAAAAATAAAAGATTAAAGATAAAACAGATCATCGATATTGCAATCCAAATTGCTCAGGGACTGAAGAAGGCTCATGAAAAAAGTATCGTCCACCGCGACATCAAGCCCGCCAATATCCTCATTACCGAAGATGGTGTTGTAAAGATCGTGGACTTCGGCCTGGCCAAGCTGGCAGGCCGCACCATGCTGACCCAAGATGGAACCACCCTGGGTACAGTAGCCTATATGTCGCCGGAACAGACACAGGGAACAGATATTGATCAGCAGTCTGATATTTGGGCGCTGGGTGTAGTACTCTATGAGATGCTCACCGGTGAAAGACCGTTCAAAGGGAATTACGAACAGGCAGTTATATATTCTATAATGAATGAAGATCCTGTACCCCTGCGAAAGATCAATTCCGCTCTTCCGGAAGAACTGGAAACTATTGTTAACCATTGCCTGAAAAAGAAGCCGGATTCCCGTTACCCGTTCGCCAAAGCAGTAGTAAAGGATTTGCAGGCATATCAGGACAGCCTGAAAGCAGAAGAACTGGGAGTATTCAATATAAAAACTCTTTTTCATAGAATCAGCAGACCCAAGACTGCTATTCCCCTGGCTGCTGGTTTACTGGTTATTATTCTGATATTTATCTGGTTTTTCAACCGTCAGGCGAAAATCCGTTGGGTCCGGGAGGAGGCTCTGCCTCAAATCGAGGAGATGGTTAATACAAATGATGTATGGCGAAATCTGGTAGAACCCTACAGGCTGGCAGAACAAGCTGAAGAAATTCTGGGAGATGATCCCAAACTGACTGAATTTTTTTCAAAATGTGCCTTGAATATAAACATTAAAACTACGCCGTCGGGAGCAGATGTATATATGAAGGAATATGAACATCCGGAACATGATTGGGCCTATCTCGGTACCACTCCCCTGAAGAAGATCCGGATGCCGGTCGGGGTGTTCCGCTGGAAGTTCGAAAAGAGGGGATACCGAACCGTGATGGCAGCGGCATCTACCTGGAATGCAGATCTCACCAGACCGGATATCGTCATCCCCAATGAAATTGTCAGAATCCTGGATAAAAAAGACAGTATTCCGTCCGGTATGGTCCGGGTACCGAAAACTGCAACAGCTATTGGAGAGGTGGAACATTTTTTTATTGACAGGTATGAAGTGACAAATAAACAATACAAAGAATTTGTGGACAAGGGAGGATACAGAAACAAAAAATACTGGAAACATCCCTTTATGAAAAGTGGAAGAAAATTGACCTGGGAAGAGGCCATGGAAGAGTTTGTGGATCAGTCTGGTCAGCCCGGTCCCTCCACCTGGCAGGCAGGTGATTATCCGGAGGGACAGGAGAATTACCCGGTTTCGGGGATCAGCTGGTATGAAGCAGCAGCCTATGCAGAATTTGCCGGAAAGAGTCTGCCTACAGGGTATCACTGGGGCGTGGCACGGGGAGAGTTTACTCCCATGGTTCAGCTCCCCCAGCTGGGAGGTTTTGCCCTGCTGGCGCCCTTTAGCAACTTTCTGGGAAGTGGTCCGATGGCTGTTGGAAGCCTCCCGGGAGTGACAGCCTACGGAGCCTATGACATGGCAGGGAATGTGAGAGAATGGTGTTTCAATGAAACACCGGATGGGCGTGTAATCCGGGGCGGTGCCTGGAGAGACAATACCTATATGTATGCCAACTGGAGCCGGGGCCCGGCTATGGACCGTTCTGCTCAGAATGGTTTCCGCTGCGCTGATTATCCGGAGCCTGAAGAAATATCTGAGTCTGTATTTCAGGCGACTCAAATTCTTGGAAGTCCCATATTCGATGAAGGTGAAAAAATTGCCGATCAGGAACCTGTTAATAATTCCATATTTCAGATTTATAAAAACCAGTTTTCCTACGATAGAATTGATTTAGGAGTTCAGACGGAATATAAAAAAAAGAGTCCCGACTGGACACTGGAAAAGGTGAGTTTCGATGCCGCCTATGGAGAAGAACGGGGTTCGGGATATCTTTTCCTTCCCCGAAATGCCAAGCCTCCCTATCAGACTGCTGTTTACTTTGGAGGCGACGCACCTGTGTTTCAGCATTCTTGTGAGGATATCGAAAATTATTATGAATTCCCTATGTTCTTGTCATTTCTGGTCAAGAACGGCCGGGCTGTGTTTTATCCTGTGTATAAAGGATTCTTTGAGCGTGGCAGTGATGCTCTGATATATGTAATTGAAGGGGATTTCAGTACACATAAATGGGCTGAAGTCTGCATTCAGCAGGTCAAAGATCTCAGAAGAAGTATCGACTATCTGGAAACCCGTCCGGATATTGACACTGATAAGCTGGCCTACTATTCCATGAGTTACGGTTCCATGCAGGCATCGGTTATTCTGGCCGTAGAGAAGCGTTTCCGGGCCAGTGTTCTTTTGGCAGGAGGATTCGGTCATCAGGGGGGGGGTGCAGCGGCCTGAAGTCAACCCGATCAATTACGTAGGAAGGGTTACACTTCCTACGCTGATGCTGAATGGAAAGTACGATTCAATTTTTCCGATGGAGACTGGGTCAAAACCGATGTTCAATCTACTGGGCACACCGGAAGAGCACAAACAGATGAAACTCTATGAAACCGATCATATCCCACCGGTCAATGAAATGATCCGGGAAACGCTTGACTGGTTTGACAAGTACCTGGGGCCGGTGCAATTTAAAGAGTGATTAATATTTATGTAATGGTATAGATTAATAATTGAAATAATGTAACACTGTAGGGGCAGAACAATGTTCAGTCCCTATAAATAAAAATTAGTGAGCCATAAAATAATCGGTAAAACTATTTCCCATTCACCCCGTGAGATAATTAAAGATTTTTTAAAAAAGTGAAATCTTGGTCAGTGATTTTAATTATTTGAAACAATTACATTTCAATGATTTTATCTCACGGGGTGAATAGAATCACTGATGAAAGACAAAAGGTGTTATGATGATTGGAAAATCTGTTTCACATTACAAGATTCTTGAAAAAATCGGCAGTGGCGGTATGGGCACGGTTTACAAGGCACAGGACACCAAACTTGACCGTTTTGTGGCCCTCAAGTTCCTGCCGCCCCATCTCAGCCAGTCGGGAGAGGAGAAGAAACGCTTCATTCATGAAGCCAAAGCTGCCTCAGCCCTGCAGCATAATAACATCTGTACCATTCATGAAATCAATGAAATCGAAGACGATCAGATGTATATTGTTATGGACTGCTATGAGGGAGAATCATTGAAAGATAAAATTGACTGCGGTCCGTTGCCCATGGAAGAAGCGCTGGATATCGCCCTTCAAATTGCTCGGGGATTGGAGAAAGCCCACGCCAAAGGCATCGTTCACCGGGACATCAAGCCCGCCAATGTACTGATTACAGAAGACGGCATTGTAAAAATAGTTGATTTCGGCCTGGCCAAGCTGGCGGGCAGGACCATGCTCACCAAGGAAGGAACAACACTGGGGACAGTGGCTTACATGTCACCCGAACAAACCCAGGGAACGGACATTGACCAGCGGACTGATATCTGGGCTCTGGGTGTGATACTTTATGAGATGCTTGGCGGTGAACGCCCTTTTAAGGGAGATTACGAGCAGGCAGTAATATACTCCATTATGAATGAGGAACCGGAAGCTCTGGAGAAAATAAATTCCGACATACCGAACGACCTGGAAAAGATTATTCTTCAAACCCTGACCAAAAAGCCGGCTGATCGATATCAGACCATAAAGGATCTTCAGAAAGACCTTGAGGTCATAGCCGGCGTTCAGACACCGTTAAAATCCAGATCAGCCGGTAAGAGTATCTTTGCGATGAAGAAAACGTATGTATTTACCGGATTGATGGTTTTGCTGCTTCTTCTCGGTCTCAATATCGGAGGGATCAGGAATTGGATCATGGGTGGAAACGAGTACTCTTCCCGCAGCATCAGAATGGCAGTCCTGCCCTTTGCCAATCTCACCGGGGATCCGGAGCAGGAGTACCTGTGCGACGGTTTTACCCAGGAGATGATCCTCAAGCTGGGCGGCCTTCACCCTGAAAACTTGAGTGTGATTGCCCGTTCATCCATCATGCGATACAAAGCAGGCAATACACCCGTTGATCAGATTGGGAAGGAATTGGATGTAGGATACGTGCTGGAGGGGAGTACACGTCTGGAAGGAGATGTGATCAATATTTCGGCAGAGCTGATCCGGGTAACAGATCAGACCCAGCTCTGGAGCAACGCCTATACCCGGAAGATACAGAGCGTTCTTCACTTGCAGAGTGAGGTGGCGAAGCGTATTGCAGAAACACTGGCCCTGAAGCTGCTTCCGGGTGAAACAACCAGTTTGGCTGCTGCCCGGGACGTTGATCCTGAAGCCTATGAAGCCTATCTGAAAGGATCCAATCACTGGAAAAAGCTGACTCCTGCGGGATGCACTACAGCAGAACAGTATTTCAACCTGGCCCTAGAGAAAGATTCCCTCTATGCCGCTGCTTATGAAGGCCTCGCCTGGGTCTGGATCGTGCGTCAGCAGATGGGTATTACTCCACCGCAGGAGGCGGGGCCTAAAGCCAGAGAGGCGGCTAAAAAAGCTTTGGCTCTGAATGAACGCTTTGCCGGCGCTCATGAGGCCCTGGCTGTGGTCAGGACCTGGGTGGACTGGGACTGGGACAGCGCCCGCCAGTCGTGGCAGCGGGCCCTGGAGCTCAATCCCAACAAGGCAAATGCCCAGGCCTACTATGCCCATTTTCTGATGATCATGGGAGAGATCGAAAAAGCAGTGCTGCACAGTAAAAAGGCAGTGGAACTGGATCCCTTCAATCCTTTCTTTCATGCTATGCGGGGTATGGTTCTCAGCTTTGCCCGGCGCTGGGATGAGGCCAGGGTTGCCGCAGATACCGCTCTTGCACTGCAGCCTTCCAATGATCTTGCAAAGGGAGTGTTGAGGGGTGTTCTTCTGGGCATAGGTAAATTGAAGGAGCATCATGACAAACTGATGGCAGAACAACTGGAATTACACGGCAATGATGAGGAGTGGGTAGGGGCATTCGAGCGAGGCATGGCAGAAGGAGGATATACATGTGCGCAGCGCCGTATTGCGGATCTCCTGGCTTACCGGTATGAGACGTTTGGCTGGCAGGGGGATAATGTGCGGGCAGAAAACATCGCCCGTCGGTATTATGACGCCGGTGACATAGAGGAAACCTTAGACTGGCTGGAAAAGGCTTATGAAGAGCGTGACCCGAATCTGCCCTATGATGTTCGTAATCCATTCTACTATGACAGTCTCAGAACTGAACCGCGCTTCCGGGAACTGTTGCGGAAGATGAATTTGCCTGTAGGGGATATGAAATGATCGATGAAACTATTTCTCATTTTACAATCAATTCTGGACAAACTGAACTATTATTTGTATTGTTGAGGTTACAGTAATTTTAGAAATTATTTTTCAGGTTACATTTTCTCCATAAAAATTTATTCAATCTAAAATTTTTTATTGATATTGAACTATATTTTACATATATTATTTGACTAATGAACTTTATTTAAATTACAGGAAATATTCAGATGACTAATGAGGTTGATTACATGACAAAAAAAGATAACTATATTGCCTCGATCCGTGAGATCAAGACCCGTCTGGAAAAAGGAGGCAATTTGATTTCAGATCTGGGAAATATTACAGCCGTACTTAATAAACGAATGGATTATTACTGGGTTGGGTTTTATTTTGTTGAAAAGGACAGATTGGTACTGGGTCCGTTCCAGGGTACGCCTGCCTGTGTTTTTCTTGATTTAAATGAAGGTGTATGCTCGGCGTGTTTAAAAGAGAAAAAAACAATAATAGTTCCCGATGTTGATAATTTTCCCAGTCATATTGTCTGCGATCCCAATTCCAGATCAGAAATTGTAACCCCATGTTATGACAGCCAAAATACTATACGGGCTATTCTGGATATTGACAGCGACAAGCTGGATTTTTTTGATGAAACAGATAAAAAATACCTTGAAGAAATTGCAGAATTAACCGGAAGTCTTTGGTAACCAATACGTGAAAGAAAAAGATTTTATAACATATAAAAATTGGTTTTTTACATATACTGATTCCTTCTTAACCTCTGATCAAAATTTCAATTACCACATTATTTTAAAAAGAGAACACTGCAAAAGAGTTGCTGAAGAAATTGTTTGTTTAGGCACATCTTTAGGGCTCCATCCTGAGAATTTAAGGTTGGCTGAAGTAACCGGTCTTTACCATGACCTGGGACGATTTGAACAGTATAAAACATACA
>JAWODZ010000102.1:0-2944 GCA_046483025.1 bacterium | reverse complement strand
CGAGAAAGATAATAGAGGCGTAAAGATTATCGCGAATGGTGAAGAACATTTTTTTACGAATTTCGATAAGCTTGATCTGTTCCTAAATCAATTAAATCAACGGAAAGATGATTTCATGAAAATTTTAAAGAGAAGAAATCTTTCCCGTAAGCTCAGAACACTTGATAATCGGTTCAGGATATTCAATTTTATTGAATTCAACAGGATGTTCCTTGTCACAAAGGGTATCTCCAGTATTTGTTTTCTTTAACTTAGCAATTGCGCCAATCCCGCCAACTGAAATCTTGGAAATAGGACTCTGTTCTTTGCCCTGCATTCGGTAAATTTTTGCTACTTTGTTTTCGATATCATGAGTTGAGTTATAAACATGCGAATCTGAACTTAGTTCGCCCGAATAAACTCTGAAATAAGTTAAATTACCAACATAAGGATCAGCAACAGTTTTAAATACTTTAGCTGAAAAAGGTGAATCATTTACTGAACGTTTAACTTTTATTTCCTTCTGTTCTTTGAGGTCTTTTGCTTTAATATCAGGCAAATCAACCGGGCTGGGGAAATAATCTTTTATAAAATCAAGAAGTAATTCGATTCCAATATTCTTGGTCGCTGAACCACACAATACCGGAAAGACCTTTCTATTAATCATTCCACCTTTTAAACAAGAAAGAATTTCTTCCTGTGTTAATTCTTCCCCATCAAGATATTTCATTAAAATTTCGTCGTCAAACTCGGCAACTGCTTCAATCATTTTTTGACGAAATTCATTCGTTTTTTCCTTTAATTCACCAGGAATATCTTTTTCCTCAAATTGACTTTTGCCCTCGGGGCCTGCCTTGAAATAATATGCTTTCATCTTTAAAAGATCAACAATTCCTTCAAAGGTTTCCTCTGAACCTATCGGCAACTGCACAGGTACCGCATTTTGGCCAAAACTTTCCTTAATCATCTCACTGGTTTTATTAAAATCTGCCCTCTCCCGATCCATTTTGTTAACAAAGAAAACTCTCGGAAGGTTAAAATCTTCTGTATAATCCCAGACTTTCTCAGTTTGAACTTCTACACCTGAAACACCACATACCACAATCAATGCACTGTCAACTACCCCTAAACTTGATTTAGTGTCAATGATAAAATCCAGATATCCAGGTGTATCGAGAATATTAAAAGTTGAATCTTTCCAGTTAAGATATGCTAAAGAGGAATTTATTGTAATACCTCTTTTGGTTTCTTTGGGATCATAGTCAGAAACGGTATTACCCTGCTCAATTTTTCCCAACCGAGTAATCATGCTAGCATCATAAAGCATTGCTTCAGTCAGTGAGGTTTTACCGGAATCGCCATGACCAACAATTGCAAATGTTCTTACCTTGTTAACATCATATTTAGTCACCCGTTATTCCTCCTTGAAAAATCTAAAATATCAAAATCATTTTATCAAAGAATATTAAATATAGCAAAATATAGTTGTTGTTAGACATGTTTACTTAATTAAGAATAAGTGAAACAGTTTAGCATCTCAAAGAGTCAAAGACTTTGTTGATCTTATTGAGATAGGAAGTTATGTCTATTTGGTCTTTTGGCTCCAGAATTAAATATCCATTATATTTTATCTCTTGCAGAAAAGATATCAGTGAAGACCATAAAAAACGTCCCTCTCCTGGCAATAAATGTAAATCTTGCTTTCTGTCATTATCATGTATATGGATATGGAATAGATTTTTCTGCCAGTTAATCGGTTCTTTTTCTAAATTTAATTTAACTTTACCGATATTCTTTTTGTTAAGAATATAGTGACCGGTATCAAAACAAATTCCTATATATTCTGAAATAATTTCAGTAATAATTTTATGTATTTCTTCCCATTGGTCACCTAATCTGCCTGGAGGGGTATTTTCAATGGCTAATTTAACATTCCATTGCTGAGAAAATTCTACAATTTCTCTAAGACTGTTGATAGAGTGACTCAATCTTTTCCCTCTATCGGAAAAATTATTGCACATTCCTCCCGGATGAACAACAACCAGCCCAGCACCCAACCTGTGGGCTACTAACACAGCCTTCTCTACTTCACGTATTGATTTTACCCGGTCATACTCTTCCGGATGAGAAATATCTACTCCGTTCATCGGCATATGAATAGCTTTAACTAAAATTCCAGAATGATCAATTTTCTTTTTAATGTGATCAATTGAATTGGAATCCTGAAACTCAAAATGCCCTATATGAGGTCTAATTTCGATGTTTTTAATTTGCCAATCAGCTAGATAGGGTAATATTTTTTCTATGTGCTCATGATAATACACCATGGTTGAAATGCCAAAATTTAAATTCATTTTTCTTTCCTGTAGTTGTTATATTGTATATAATTTTATTTATAGTATTATAATCTTATTTATTTTTTGCCTTTCTAAATTTTTATTTTATTTAAAATGTTTCCAGGTACTTCTCTGCAAAATAGGCCGCATTTGCCCCCTCACCACAGGCAGTAACTACCTGACGTAACTCCTTAGCTCGAACATCTCCACAAGCAAAAATTCCCTTTACAGCTGTCATCATATACTTATCAGTTAATATATATCCTTTTTTGTTCACAATCTGTTCTCGAAAAGAGCCTAATGATGGATATATTGGTGAATAACCAGTAAAAATGAAAACTCCCTGACATGGAAAAAGTGTTTTCTGCTCATTTATTACATTTTTTATTCCTACTGCATCAACCTGTTCATTTCCATTAATTTCCGTCACAACTGAATTCCAGATAAAATTGATTTTAGGGTTTGCAAAAGCACGCTCCTGAAGTATCCTGGTAGCCCTTAACTCACCCCGACGATGAACAACATGTATTTTACTGACAAACTTGGTTAAATATATGGCTTCTTCTATGGCTATATCCCCTCCCGCGTCAACAACTATCTCTTTTTCACGAAAAAAGGCACCATCACAG
>JAWODZ010000081.1:0-5970 GCA_046483025.1 bacterium | reverse complement strand
AACTAGTACTCTCTTCCAATAAACAATCTTCCAACATATTTACATCCATTTTCAAACCTGGAACAACGCTACCTGAGTTATCATCGTCTTCTTCACAACTCCCTAGGCAGATACAATTACACATTTCAGCTGGATCGTAATTTGTGTTCCAATAATTGTTCAAACAATCGTCATAAGTAGAATAGGTTCCGTATGGACAATTAGATCCACCACCACCGTTGGGTTGCATCGGCGGCGGACTCATCAGTTCTTCTTCTCCTCGCTCTCTCGGTCCGTCTCTGCCGTATACATCGTACCCAGCTGATCCGCATCCCGTGTCATCATCTGTCTCGTTCGTGTACCCGATCAGGTCGCTCCAGTCACTTTGGTTAGTATCTAGTATCTGGTTACCCTCGTCATATTTACGTCTCACTCTTCAGATCACCTCGATCTTGGCACTGTATACGGTTTTCCATATATTACTCATTCGGTAATGTTATATCAACATATTCAGATTTTAACTGCCCTGTGCTTTTATCGTAAAATAATTTTTAATAGTGGATTTGAAATAAAGCAGAATAAAAAATATGCTGATAATAAAAATGCTAATAAACACCTGCAAATAGCCGAATCTTTGTATATATAAAAGTATCATTAATCCTATTATCATTAAATAAGATATAATCCAATATATTTTCATTAAAATAACTCTCTCGTCGTCTCTAGTTTTGATTCTTTTTGTAGGATTTAACAGGCCCATAAAAGAAAGCAAAAAAATGGGTACAATGATGATAAAATCTGATATTACTACCAAAAATTGAGGGAATAAAAACCAGAATATAATTTGTAAATATGAAAGGATCGTAAACAGGTATACGGATAGTAAAACAATCAATCCATAATTCTGAATCTGTTCTCTAATATCCAAATTTTTTATAATTTTTTGCATACGGTAAATTATTATCAAAGCAAAAGTGGCAAGAACTGCTATTATCGGATACATAACTTCATACCTAATAATTGTAGATTCTATCATAAATCATTACTCCGTATGACACCAACCTTGAGGGAGGGATCCAATCATGTAATAATAGGCTATTCCTGCATTAGCCACATATTTGCATGTTGCTACTTGTGTTGCTACTACGGCACAAGATATGGCAATTGTAATCGGTATGGGATTACCTGTTACTGACCCTATAGCAGCCCCAAGTCCAATGTAAGTACAAACATCCCCTATGTATTCTGATGCATCCTTATTACACCAGAACTCCAATCCTATTGGGACTCCTTCCACATAAAAAAGTTCTACATCACACTCGGCCCCTGCAGGAGGCTCAGGTAAGCCATCATCGTCATCGTCACAACCGCTGTTAAGGCAGATACAATCACATTCTTCTTCATTCCCTCCTCTATATGATAAGCAATTATCGTAACTAAAATAGCTTCCCAATGCACAAGTATCATCACTACCGCCACCGTTGGGTTGCATCGGCGGACTCATCAGCTCTTCTTCTCCTCGCTCTCTCGGTCCGTCTCTGCCATCGTACCCAGCTGATCCGCATCCACTACTGTCATCATCTGTCTCGCTCGTGTACTCGAATAGATCGCTCCAGTCTTTTGCTTCAAATAGCCGATTTTCTTTTTCCTGTTTAACTCTCACTTTTCAGATCACCTCTTTTACTATCCACTAGATGCCCGTATTTACATATCAATATATACCTTTTTTCTGACTTTCCAATATATACCGTGTATTATTTTCCAAACAAATCATATTTTTACCATATGTATTGTCGAAACCGCTTTCAGATTTTCAATGAAATGAGTGGGGTCTACTATCAGTTACTCTATGTTTTGAATATCTTCATATTTATCTGATAATTTTTTAAGCCGGTATTTTTGTGTCAGACTCATCAAGTTCTTCACATCTTTTGTTATGCTACGACTCATTAAAGTTATTCCTTTGGGTGAAAAATTAATTCTTAAATTTTTAGAAGGAACAAACAACTTAATTTTATTAGAATGACTAAAGAATCTGTTATCCTTTTCTTCAATAACATAATCCAAATTATTTTTTTCTAATAATTTCTTCAATTTTTCAAAAACATCCATATTACCTTGATAAAAGTATACGTGATTTCTAATTTTTATAGCACCATCAGCAAAAAATAAGAAAATGAACAGATATATAAGTATACCAAGTAGTGAAGCAAGATGAATATAGATTCCATAATTTGTTACCTTTATTTCCAACTCTAGTAGTACTAAAAAGGATAAATACATTATAAATAATATTATAAAATAATATTGGAAATCAATCTTTTTCCACCCGTGATAATAGGTAGGCGGGCCTGACATTAACCTATAGATAATGAATAGTGGGGGAATTGAAAATAGGATATATAACAAGATGCTTGATGATATTTCTAGTGAAAACACATAAAAAATATAAAAGCCTGAGAGTAATAAAAGACCTACTGTAAACATATAAAATAAAAGAATGTAGATTAGGTTTGTTCTATGCTTTTGAGTTTGTATTCCATCAAGTGAATTTTTCTTCATAATTACCCTCAAATACAGCTATTAATTTCCCCTATAGCCACATTACATTGCCAGGCTGCAGGAATGACCACCAAAATAACTACTGGTAATAATGCTCCTCCTGAGGCTGCAGCAGCAAATGCTGCATAGCCTACTCCGATTAGCCCTAAAATACACATACCAACATTTCCACTACCTTCGATTCCAAGACAATCAAAGAATTCAACCAAATCTACCTTCTCACCACCGCCACAATCGCTGTAGCTAGAAATACAGACACAAGAACAATATTCCTCATCCCATCCATGATATTGTAAACATTCATCGTAAGTTAAATATACTCCGTATGGACAAGTGTCACTCCAGCCACCGCCACCGTTGGGATTCATCGGCGGACTCATCAGCTCTTCTTCTCCTCGCTCTCTCGGTCCATCGCTGCCGTCGTACACTGCCTGCCCGCATCCGTAGTTAATATCTGTACCTAGCATACAATCACCCTCATTCTGTTCACTTCTCACTCTTCAGATCACCTCGATCTTGGCACTGTAGATGTTAAGCTATATATTATTTTTTTGGAATTATTCTTTTTTGGAATGAAAAGAAAACTTTTCGATATGATATCCAATGAAGAATCCAACTACTACTCCTGTAACTAAACCAGCATAAGAACCCCACCAAAAGATGGCCATAGGAAGTCCTGTTGATTGAACATAAATATGCCCGATTATAAAGGAAAACATCATACCAACTATACCTCCAAGAAATGATCCAAAGGTCCCTCTAACATGTGGTTTGTAATCTATCTTTTCCAAATCCTCATAAAATACTTTTTTACTTAAATATCTGACGAGACTTAATTGAACAATTAGCATAGACAAAATGACAACATTTCTAAAAGACATGAAAGGTAAAAAGGCGAGAATCATCGTAAGAATAAACCAGCCAAAAATAGAAATAACAAGTATTCCTAGTACCTTCATTCCCGTCATTAATGGAGAATCTATAAAATCGTCACCTCTCATCACTTTATCTCTGACACTAAAATATCCCCCAGATATCCAACCTATAGAGAGTATAAATACCAATGCTCGATTACCATAAGTCAAATCTCTCAATATCATAGCTGGAACTAAACTCACCATAAAGCCTACAAAACTTCCTACTACAAAGTGATATGAACCCTCGTATTTTGAGCAGATCAAACCCACCAAAATACTAGAAAGAGCGGTAGAGACTCCAATTCCTAGTAAAATATAACTTATTTGAGAATGCGGGATGATAAACGATATCATTGCTAAGATCGATCCCGAAATCAGAAATTTTATTTGATAGTTTTTTATTGGTTTTCTCGATTTATTTGAGATGATTTCTCTCATTTTAATTCTTCCTTATCGGCTATCCATTATCCGATTCTGTTGGTATGATCGATTTAAGATCCCGTTTCATCGTTGTATAATTTAAAAAGTATCCTACGAGCACGCCAGTGATTATACCTATCGGAATAAAAAGGATGATGCTCCATGTATCTATCGGTTTGTCGATTAAGGGAATATTATAGGTGAAGAAAAAATAGTGGAGAGTTATTACCCCTGAAAATCCTCCTCCTATTAAACCACCGATAAGCGCCCCTTTCAAACCATGCTGTTTAGGATCCTCTTCTCGATCTTCCTCTATTTTTATTGTATATCGTTCTACTAAAAGAGCTGTGAAGAAGATAGTCCCAGCCATGATCCCTATGAATGAGCCTACATATCCATAATCGATGTAGGAGGAACCAAACATCAATACCCCTCCAAGGAGGAGGAAATAGAAGTGAAGTTTTGTCAGTCCCAATTTATCTTTCTTTTTATCTGCCATATTTATCTACTTATCCTCAGATAATTGACTGTGATACATATGAACCAGAAAGATAATACGAGCAACATCAATAATGTGAACAATACCTGCATCGAGATCTGGAGAGCTAGATAAGAAAAACCTTTTTCGAAAAATGTTCCTGACCAGGCGATCGGGGCCACCGGTCCAAGGATCACACCATTAACGGGAATAAATAATAATAGTAACATAAGAGAAAATTTAAAGCTTCCTATTTTCGATATACTCAATCGCCGGCTTTTAAAAATAGAGGACAGCGGATTTCTTCTCTCTAGAACAAGTATGGGTAGAGTATACAGGAACCAATGGTAGAACAGAACGAACAGAATTATGGAAACCAGCAAACATATCAATCCCAAACAGCCGATGTCGGTAGTATAGATGAGCAATGCTGAGAGTAATCCAGGTCCGATCAATATTATTATGAACAGGATAGAAGCACCAGTCAAACATAGCAGTCGATTCTTTACTGTACTAAGGGCTCTATGTGCAGTGACCTTTCTGCCGACGAAGGCATCCCTAGAGAACCTCACGATCCCTCCCATGAAAATCAACTGGAGTATCCACTGGATCAAAGAGAAGAACCCCACTACTAATCCCATTTTTAGCAGTTGATGTCTCTCAGGTCCTACAGAGGCTGTCAGCGTACCAATGTCATATACTGCATTTATACTAAAAAATGCAGTTATACTCAAAACCGAGATGATGAAAACTGGCACGATCAGGTATCTCAAGAGGGAAAGGATCTCACCCCTAAATATATCCCAGGATATCTTCAACACACTACTTGCCCCGGCCTTTTTTCTATTTGGATAACCGGGCAATCCTTTAATGAGAGAAGTTCCACAGTTACGACAGTTTTTATCCTCCATCTCGCTGACTTGAACATCGTATTCCTTACCACATTCCGGACATCTCATTGTTTTTTCTCCTATTTTAGGACATATATGTTCTAATAACCCAATTGGTCACAGAGCCACGGACATCCATGTTCGTCAAGTCCCTGAAGACAAAAGGGATAACCTATAGTTGTATATAGACAGAGTTCGCCACCAATAGCACCACACACTTCCTCACAACCAACAGGGGTTTCTATCATACAGGTTTGGTAACAGACCTTATTGCAATATGAATATACTTCATCATCTTCAAAAGCTCCATCAAGTATTCCATATGTATCATGATAAAACAGGCAGGATTCGTAATCGTAATAACCTGCACAGGGACAATCCTCGCCAGGGGTAATATCACCATCTCCACCATCATCACCGTCATCACCACTACCACCACCGCCACCGTTGGGTTGCATCGGCGGCGGACTCATCAGCTCTTCTTCTCCTCCTCGCTCTCTCGGTCCGTCTCTGCCATCGTACCCAGCTGATCCGCATCCCGTGTCATCATCTGTCTCGCTCGTGTACTCGGTCAGATCGCTCCAGTCATCCATGTGGGTGGGATAATTTGGCTGCCGGGGAAGTGAGACCAGCATGGAACCGTTCAGCAGTGAAACCAGCGACTGTCGGAGGAAAAAAGGAGATCGGATCGTCAGGACTGCTGGACGCGCCACGTAAACAGCGT
>JAWODZ010000018.1:0-31411 GCA_046483025.1 bacterium | reverse complement strand
ATCAAATATTGCCCCATAATCATAAACAGAAATGAAAACTTTTTCTTTTTTTCTTTTCCATAACCGCAGATTTATCCCTTTTACAGTAAAATATTCTGAGTCCGGATAAGAGATCTCAATATTTATTTTACCTTCAACCGGATGTTCTAATACAAATAAAATATTATCATCTGCTATCTCTCCGATAATCTCTCTCTGCTTTACTTGTAAATCTTTAAGCCAGTAAAATATATTTTGTGCTTGTTTTAAATATTTCACAATAAATTTAAATTTTTATTAAAAAAAAATTTACTTACTTTTTTCAATCACTGTTAATAGTGAAGGACCTTTTGATTTTATAATCTGTTTGGCAATTGATTTTATAATATTATTTTCATGATAAATTCTTTGTTCTACTATCCTGCAATTCTGCTTTTTAATCCACCTGTTCAAGGTTCTTTTATTTATCTTAACGGAGGGTCCGGTGCACCATTTATTACTGACATGCAAATTTTTTCTTTTAAAAAAATCCCTTCCCAGCCAGGTAATACCTTTCAATTCTGTTGCCAGTATAATTTTTCCTCCCTTTTGTATCAGAGTTACCATTTGACGTAACAATTGTTGAGGTTCCGGAACTCTTTCCAGACGAAAAAAACAGGTAATCAGATTTATTTTTTCAGAAATATTATCCAGCTTACCACTTGAATCAACAAAAAAGACAGGCTCCCTTACTCCAAATTTTTTTAAATTTTCTCTTATAAACTGAACATTACCCTCCCCAAGTTCAAAATAAAATATCTTACTTTTATCTTCTATTATTTTACACAATCCTATAAGATACCCTCCAGCAAATGGCAGAATATCCAGTACTTTGTTCCCTAAAATATAATATTTTTCCACCAGAGACATAATATATTTATAGGTTCTACTTTTCATGGTAAAATGTTCAAGTATCATATCTGGACTTATACTACCTCCATACCAGCATATCTTTTCCCGGAAATACGTCAGGTCTTTTAAGGACCAATCCCGGGGATAAATTGAATTAGGATATGATTCTTTAATTCCCTGAAATCTTTCATAGTGAATAAAAGATTCCACAACTCTACGCTTGGGTACAGGAGGATGTTCTGCCGGATATCCCAGGGCAACAATAGCAATGGGCCTTATGGAGACAGGAACCTTTAATATTTCATTTAATTTTAACATTTTCTTAATCGCACATACCCATACACTGCCGAGGCCTAAAGAATAAGCTTTTAAATGCATGTTTTGTATAGCTGCTGCTGCACTTTGTATGGAATCATGCTTGCTGGGTCCTTTTTCTTCTCTACGTTCCTTGGTGTCATCATAAAAAACAACTATTAAAACCGGTGCCTGTATTAAAAACTTTTGTTTAAAACAAGCCTCTTCTGCTATTCTCTTTTTAATTTCAGGCTTAGTCACTATGATAAATTCCCATAATTGACGATTACAGGCACTGGGAGCCCAGCGTGCAGCATCAATTATTTTTAAAATTGTATCTTTTGATACTTTTTGATCAGTAAATTTTCTAACACTTCGTCGGTTTTTTATGGCCTTGGAAAGATCCACCTCTAAACCCCTATTTATAGTATATGATTATATTTTTCCATCATTTTCTGATAATGAACATCAGGACCAAAATTGTTCTCCGCCCTTTTCCGGGCTTTTTTACCGTAATCCAAAATCAGTTTATCTGAGGCCAGCATACAATTAATTTTTTCAGCTAACATATCGCTATTGCCGGGATCGAAGATGAGACCGCAATTTTTATCTTTAATCAATTCCGGAATTCCTCCGATATTTGAACCAATAACAGGTTTACCCATGGCAAAAGATTCATATATCACCAAAGGAGAATTATCATACCATTCTGAAGGAACAACCACAAACTTTGCATTTGAAATTATTTTTGTAAGTTCACCTTTATATTTCAACCCGGCAAATATAACATTCTTTAAATTCTGACTTTCTACATACTCTTTTAGCTCCTGCTTCTGAGGCCCGTCACCAACAATAACGAGTTTGGAAGAACTTATTCGATGCATGGATTTCAAAAGAGTCATAATACCCTTCTCAAGTGCAAGTCTTCCATAGTAAACAAAATAATCCTTACATTCATAATGGGGTTTAAATTTTTCAATATCAATGGTATAAAATAAATGATCAACTTTATTCTTATCAATACCCGCCTGTATTAATTTAGCACCCATAAAGCTACTTGGCACATGAAATAAATCAATATTTTTTTCATATAATCTGAAAAATTTATGAATTGAAGTTTCCATGCTGATCATAAAACTTGCTATAAATGAATTTTTATGACATCTCTCAATCAAAGGATGAAAGTAATTACCCCCTAAACATTTCTCGCAAATATTTTTTGTCCTCATATTGTATAAACGGTAATTTGGACACACTAATTTATATTGGTGGACCGTTTGTATTATAGGTATCCCATTTTTCTTTAAAGTATCCAATATTGAAGGAGATAGTTGATGATCTATCATATGAATATGTGCAATATCCGGTTTTTCTTTATCAATTAATCTTTGTATTCGTTTTTGCGCCTGGGTGGAATAGATCATTCTCATAAAAGCAGATATGCCCTGAACTGGATTTTTAGAAAAAGAAATATGGTCATAATCTATAAAATCAACAAAGTATTTACTATAGGGAGTAGAAAAATTATCTGGATGATTCATAGAAAAAGGAATTACTTGATGGTCATGTGATTCTAAAATATCAGATAATTCAAAATAGTATCGTTCAGCCCCCCCCATAATAAAATAAAACTTATCAATCATAAGAATTTTCATTATTACAACCTATACAATCAATCAGTGTAACTTTTGTTTTTTATTTGTTCTTTAACCAGGGCAATACCTTCTTCAATGGAAGAAAAATATATTCCATACTCCTTTTTAATCTTATCAGTTTTCAAACCGGAATTAAGTGGCCTGGGAGCATCCTGATTAAGTTGATCACTGGTTATTGGTGATAGAAAAGTATTCTTAAATTCAAAAATATCAATGAGCTTTTTGGCCATATCATATCGATTTATTAAATCTCTGCCAGCAGTATGGTATATCCCCCTGGCATTCTTCTTAAAAAGTGTTAACAGAGCCTCAGCACAATCATCTGCCAAAGTCGGAGTACCATATTGATCAGTTACGATTTGGATTGTATTTCTCTGTTGTAACTGGTCAATTAACCAGGTGATAAAATTTTTTCGTACTCCGGGAAAATACCCATATAAGATCATAGTCCTGGCTATGATATAATCTTTAAAATTATTTTGTACTATCTTTTCACTCTCAAGCTTTGTCTTTCCATAAACACTGATAGGACTTGGCAGGTCATCCTCACTGTAGGGACCGTTGTTACCATTAAAAATATAATCTGTTGAAAGATGAATAAACTTACAAGGAAACGATTGACATGCCTGAATTAAGTTTTCAGTTCCTAACACATTTATATCCCAGGCCTTGTTTTTTTCTCTTTCACAAGCATCAACATTAGTCAAAGCGGCAGTATGAAATACACATTCAGGTTTAATATCATCAATAAGATTAGTGATTTTCTCTTTATCTGTTATATCTACCTGATAATAAAATAAATTTTCAACAGGACATAAAGCAGATGCAGCTAAATCTATATTTATTATTCTATACTGATCTTTTGCTGCCATGACTAATTTACTGCCTAAAAGTCCGTTACCGCCTGTAATACATATAGTCTTCAACTTTGTTTTCCTCTTACCATTCTTCGAAAAAGATTCTCATAATCAGAAGTTACTTTTTCCCAAGTAAACATTTTTTGAACCCGCTCTTGTGCTTTCCTTCTATATTCTGCTACATCCTGAGGATGTGCCAAAACATAATCCATTCTTTTTACAAGCGTATAAATGTCTTTAGCGTTAAAATACATTCCGGTATCAGCAAGTACTTCTCGATGTTCAGGAACATCATTTGCAATAATACAATTACCATGCCCCATGGCTTCAACCAACGCAGGATGAGTACCCCCTACCTCGGTTGCCTGCAGGTAACAATAAGCATGAGACTGAAATTCACTATATCCTTTGTCAAAAACATAGCCGGTAAAAATTACTCTTTCATCCTTCATCTTTTTCAGGCTTTGTATATAATTTTTACTGTAAGGTGCATCTCCTACAATAACCAAAGGATAATTTGTATTCACTCTTTTATATGCTTTAATAACAACATGAGCATTATTTTCAGGCTCCAGTCGGCTCACATAAAGAAAATACTCCCTCTTTTTTAATTTGTACTTATCCAAAATAGTTGCAGATTTTACTTCAGTTACAGTCGATCCGTAAGGAATATAGGTACTTTCTTTATTAAATTTTTTTTCATAATATTTTTGAACATCTCTTGCATCAGTAACAATATGTGTAGGAATAAAAGTAGCAAGCCACTCCGATATTCTATAGACCCATCTACCAAAGATTGACCACTTTGCCCGTTTCCATTCCAGACCGTCTACATTAAGTACAACTGGTTTTCCTGATAATCTGGGAAAAAATGAACAAAAACTATTAGCACTATTGCAAATCAACACAATATCATATTTCAAAAAAACTGCATGCAAAGAGGCCAGTAAAGTATTGACCGGTGTATCCAAATATTTATGACTGATAGTCGGCAATACTTTAAGCCGGACCCCATTGTACAATGTGCGATCTTTATTGACATAAGTAGAACGTCCATAAACAGTAACTGAATGCCCTCGCCTGACTAAATGAAAAGATAGATTTTCAGCAAAAGTCTCGAACCCTCCATAATTTGCAGGGATTCCTCTTGTCCCTAGAATAGCAATATTCATATAATCCTCGTCAGAATCATTAGTTATCTTCTTGGTACCAATAGAATACAACCACTGTACCACGTTGTGTTTTTAAAGGATTTTTAAAATTATTAATCAAATATTCTCTCACTTCCGGGGGAATAATTCGGGGATGCTCAAAATGATATTTTGTTACTACAATCCATCCCCTGTCATTTGATTCCACATGTTGCTGTAATTCATTCAATGACTCTATACATGGTATACCTACATAAATATCAATCCACTGATCGTCCTTATCTTTAAATGAATTAATCTTTGCCCGGTTAAGATTAACCCAGTTCAATCCATAATCTGATGTGATCCCATAAAAATATGCTACCTGAGGAAGGCTTGTAATTATTACATCTTCTTCCTTGGCTTTATCCTTAACTATTTTACTGGCTTCTTTCCATTCATCCGTTGTTACAGCCCCATTCGTTATACCGTCGCCCAGAAAGGGAATTTTTATACCCATTCTAAACCAGGGTGAAATTAAAAAAATTGTAAAAAAAGCAGCCACTATAAAATATCGTATCAATTTATTTTTAAAAACCAAATCCCTTTTTAAGATTGTGATTTCATTTTTTACAATATTAATAAATCCATAACTGCTTATCATCAGAAAAAAGGGGTATACATAAAATAAATACCTGGGTGCTCTGTGAGTAAATACGAATGATAATAAAAAAAGCGGTGTTAAAAAAACCCATAAAAGTATCCACCCTAAACAATTTCTGCGACTCATCAGGTAAATGCATCCCAAAAAAAAGAATACTGCTAAAGGAAATCGTAAACTGGATATTAAAAAATTAAATAAATAGAAACTGTTGCTTACAGGTGATGATTCTACTGCCCAGGGAGGAGTATACCCCAGATAAAAACTAATATCATTTTGTATGTTTTGAGACACAAACAAATAAATGACTCCGCCTAAAATAACCAGTAGAGAAAGAACGGAATATTTATTTATAATTTTTTTATATTTTTTATTCCAGTATAAACCCACTAATCCCATAAATAGCAGGTACCCCAGCAAACCGACAGCAACAAAAATAGTCAAATCATTTATTTCAAAGAAGGAATAACCCAGGACTGCAATAAATGGAAGAATCCAAAAAAGTGAAATGCTCATTTCCCCTAATGTATGTCTGATACGCTGAAAAACAGTTGGTTTGGCAATTACATTAGTAAAATTATTTTGTCTAATCTTTTGATTTTCAAACGCCTTAATAAAAAAAATAACTATTAGAAGGGTAAAAACCTGTAACAAAGTATAAGGCCGGGCAACTCGAGACCATCCTATTTCAAAATGAGAAAATGTCATTAAAAAAGCTGAAAATAAACCAACACTCTTATCAAACACCTCTTTTGCACAATAAAACACCAGAATAACAGCAAAAATACCAAAAAAAGCTGCAGGTATACGAGAGGTGGCTTCATCTACATGCAAAATCTGATAGGTAAATGCAACACAGTTGTTAAAAAGAGGAGTAACCCTGTATGTTACTCCAGAAGGATGTAAAGGTTTACCCATTTCAAGTACAGATTGAGCAGCAAAAACTGTATTTACCTCATCAACCCATAAACTTCTTTCAGCTAAATTCCATAACCTCAAAAAACCGCCTATAATTAACAATACCATCAAAAGTATTATTAAATAATATTTATAGTTTGTTCTTTTAGGTATCACCATCTTCTTCAACTCCTTCATTAACTCTGTTACTAAGACATCAACTTTTTCTCATATTCAATGATTATCTCTAATGCCTCATCTAAACCGACCTTGGGTTTAAAACCAAATTCCTTTTTAATTTTGGATATATCCGGTCTTCTTTTTTTCATATCTTCAAATCCTTGTTCATAAGCCTGCTCATAAGGTATATAGACTATCTCTGATTTTGATTGAGTCTTTTTCTTGATTTTTTCTGCTAATTCCTTTATTGATATCTCGTCTTCACTCCCAATATTATAAATTTCACCTGCTCCATTTCTCTTTTTGGGAAATGTTACAACTGTATCAACCAAATCTTTAACATAGGTAAAACACCGGGTCTGAGTACCCTTGCCATATACTGTGATAGGCAAACCAGAAAGTGCTTGTCTGATAAAAGTGGGTACCACCATTCCATACATTCCAGTTTGCCTTGGACCTATCATATTAAAAACTCTAATGATTATTATTGGAAGCCCCTGCTCTTTATGATAAGCCAATCCTAAAAATTCATCTAAAGCCTTACTGCATCCATAACTCCATCTGCTCTTCATAGTGGTTCCAAATATACAATCATCAGTTTCCTTAAAAGGAAGATTTTTATTTTTCCCATATACTTCAGATGTAGAAAAAAGAATCACCTCTCGGTTATATTTTGCAGCCAGACTCAACACTGTATGACTTCCAAGAACATTGGTTTCAATAGTATTAACAGGTTTAGATACAATTCTCTTAACTCCCACTGAAGCAGCTAAATGATAAATTATATCACATTCTTGAATTAATTTATCTAAAGTTTTCGTATTTAAAATAGTATCAACAATAAATCTGAAATTGCCACGATCCACTAACTGTCTTATATTCTCATACCTGCCAGTGGATAAATCATCAATAACTGTAACATCCCAGCCCATTTCAACAAAGGATTTTGAAAGATGAGAACCGATGAATCCTGCGCCTCCAGTAATTAATATCTTCAATATAAAACCTCCATATGTTATGTTTGAAAAAACTCAATTCTAAAAAACTAATTTTTATTGATTAATATCTAGATATCCTACATCTTCTCTATTTTTTTCATTAAGTATTTTTTCCTTTCTTTTCTTATAGGCTATAAATTTTTCATGTAAACCAATTCTTTTAACTGCTATCCCTAATCCGATTAAAAACCAAAATAAAAATTTATGTCGGTAATGTTGATACTGAGGATTAAACATCGCTGCAATAATAAATGCCAACTGCCCGCCCATGATTCCCAAGGCAGTATAATTTAAAAATCTATCTCTGAACCGTAGTGACTGTATGCAATTCTTAAAACTATTATAAATAATTGCCATAAAAAGTAAAAATCCCGGAATTCCAGTTTCTGCTGCGAACCGTAAAAACATATTGTGTACTGCATGCCAATACCTGAAATCTCCAAATGAATGAAACTGATAATTCCATAATCCAACCCCAAATATAGGATTTGCAGCTGTCATATCTAAAGACATTCTGATCATTAACATTCTATATTGTTGTGTCCCGACATTCTGCACCCTTGATAATACCTGCTCACCAAAAATAAAAACCAAAAAGGATATTATTAAAATTCCGAAAACTAATAAAAAAAATGCTTTTAAATTTACCTGTGCGGCCTTATTCATTAAGAAAAATATAACTACCAGTGCTCCGGCCATTCCTAACCACCCCGATCTGGATAAGGAAGTAATCCATCCTATACTTGACGCAATGAGAATGACTAGATACCATAATTTCTTTAATCCCTTTTTTGAATAAATAAACATAGTGACTGCAAGAGGCATAATCATTATCATATAGGCAGCATATTGATTGGGAAATCCCAGGGTTCCTCTGGCTCGTCCATGTGAAGCTCTTAAAAAAACTCTTTGTCTTTCGCCAAGAAAACTTAATCCTAAAGTACGACCTGAAATTTTCTGAAATGATCCCACCAATCCCTGAAAAAGAAGTGCAATCAAAAGTACGTCAATAATAATCCATAACTGTTCTTTTGACTTAATTCTGTTTGTAATATAAAAGAAAAGAAAAAAACATTTTATCCAGGTAAAAACTGCAAAAAGCAAACTGGATTGTGAAACTACAAAACCCACCGGAAACAATGCCCAGATAATCAAAGCTAAGTACAACAATAATATTTTATCATAGTATATTCTTTGAGATTTGAAACCATTTGTTTCCCAAAACCAGTATAGATAAAGGAAAAAAAGCATTACATCACAAGCATATACTGCATCATCTTTGCCTGATACAACCATATAATAAAAACCGATTGCAAAAGGCATGAGAAAAACCAGTATTCTTATTAAAAAGATTTCTTTTTTACGACTGAAAGAAAAAATTACTGCACCTATAATAAAAACGATTATAGCATACAGCCATCTTATATCAAAATTCATTTACAACTCATCTGTCATATATTAATTTATAAATAACTACCTGTAACCCTGATTCAGCTTCAAAACTATACACAATCTTTAAATCTTCAGGGATATCGTTCTTATAAAAAAGATTTTTTATCAGGGGAAAAAGACTGACATATCTTTCTGATAAAACAATATAATCAACATCTCTATGTTTTGCATATTCTAATACTCTGTGAATACGATTAAATGGTATACTTACTGATTCAGATATATTATAATTACCTGCATAATAACTCACTGTTTGATAGTGACTCATCACAATTGGAGGATCATCACAATTTTCTTTAAGCCATAAACCAGCTTTTTTGTATTCCACTGGATTTGACCATCTATCAGTTTTTACAGAATTATTAAAAATAATTTTTGCTAACCCCGGCACATAGGACATTAAAAGAAATATCACCACTATTATCACAGATAAAATTTGAATACATAACTTCTTTTTTCTGAACACAATTAACTTATTTAAAAAATTTTGCAGCCATGTATGAAATATGAGTAATCCCTTCCCCGCCCATATAAAACACAGTGGTAATAAAGGTAAAAAATACCTATGATTAATATGAAACATTGGAATAACAATACCCCAAAAAAAGAATATAAAGGATAACAAATATAAATCATAAATGCTTCTTTCCCTGGACCCGATACTATTAAAAAGTCCTAGTATGAGAAAAACTGCCAAAGTAAGAGGAATTACCTTAGGTACAATCATATTAGTTAATTCATGTATATTTTTAAAATATTTCTGGCCCAGCAAAAATAACGTCACCTGAACCACAGGTTTCCCTCTTTCTTCCTCGGCAGTAATAAAATTTCCTGTATGAAACATTTGATCAATAAGCAGTGACTTATTATCAGCTGAAAGTTTTCTGAACTGACGGTCCTTTTTTTTGTGTTTAAATACATCAGCCTCAGCCTGCTGCAAAGATTTTCTTTTTGCACTAATTGTCCACTCTCCCGTTTTTTTATGTAAGAACAATAAATAGGGAGATGAAATCATTATAAATCCTAATACTGAAATTAAAATCAACTGAATATATTTATTCTTCTTTTTTTCAATTAAATTCTTAATAAGCAGAAATAGATTAAGAATCAAAAACACCAGAATAAAACCAACTCCCTCAGGCCTGGTTAAATAGGTCATACCAAAAATAATACCGGCCCCAAATGCCAGTAACCTCCATTGTTTCTGAAGGCAATACCAGGCAATCAATATACCTGAGATCCCCAATAAAGTATAGAGAGGTTCGGTAATAATCTTAGTGCTTAATAAAGATAAAGGTGGATATAAAGCTAACATGGCAACTGAGATTATGGAAGCCTTGGGGGATAATCTGAGTCTTGCCAGAAAATAAAGAGGTACTATCAATAAACTACCGCTTAATACTGAAACAAATCTGGCTGAAAACTCAAAATTACTTATAATCTTTGAAAAAAGCGAAACAACAAATGGATAAAACGGTGCCCAATAGGGATGAAAGACATTTGTTACGCCGTTCAAGGCTCCATAAGCTGCCAATTTAATATAATTCACTTCATCAAATGATACTACAGATTGACATTTTATTAATAAAAAACGAAAAAAAAATCCAATAAGAAGCAGAACCAACATTTTCCAATGTTCAAATATCTTATTAATAAATTTCTGTAATATCTGAACCATTCTCTATTTAACCCTCTGTAATAAAATTTTTATTTTAATATAATTATTTCTATCATCAAAATAATAAGTAAAAACGATTTATAAAAAAAACATAACACGATAGATGTTCATAAATATGTGTAAGAAAATATCGATTGCTCCGGAATAATTACTGGCCATTTTTATTTCTAACAATTGACATTGTTATTTATTCAATTTTTTATATACTATATCTAATTATAGCATACAAATAATTTAAAATGTACTAAAATATAAGCATAAAATCAAGAGCCGGAAAACACTATTTTCTCATCCATATCAAGTATATAATGCTTTCTTTTGGGATATGTTATCATCAATTTTCCCTTTTTTTCTGGTAAATAACGTACAAATATTATATTCCCATCCCAGGCTGGAGAATTTAACTGAAATCCAGCCAGATAAGGTATAAGACGATATTTTTCCGAACTCTTAATTGAAACCACTGCAGGAGGAGTAACTGATTCTTGTACAGTATTTCTGATATGATAATATTCCCCTCTTTTAGAAAAAACCGAAATTCTGCCCGGCATGATACCAAAAAAACAAACAATAGGAACGGTTATTATTATTGTTACTATAACTGCTTTTTTTGAGAAGGAAGAATAATAAGTGGTTAATTTTTTAGAGAAAAAAGAACACTTTTTCAACAATACCCGGGATGATCCAATAAGCAGAATAGGTACAATTTCAAAATAAAAACGGGGCCCATAACTCAATCCATGATAAGGATAGATACTGTAGGCCAGGATATACATAATACTGAAAATCAAAAGTAATTTTGAATATTTACAATCTGAAAGGAAAAATAATATAACAGGAATTAATGAAAGCAAAGGTAAGGCTAATAAATCAACCGATAGTCCTGTTATATTAACTACAGTATTCTTTATGGAATGTACTCCAAATCCCAAAGTTTCATTGGGTAGAGCTAGTTGATGAGGCGTGATGAAATAATGACCGGTTAAATAATTATTATACCCAAGTAATAATAAAATTCCAGGTAATATTCCCAGAATATAAACTATTAAAAATGTATAGCTAAACTTCTTATTAATCATTTCAGGCTTTATACGTTGTAACATAAAATATGAAAGAAGAAATAAAATAACAACTACCGCAGAGACAGGACGAAAAAGAAAAATGATTCCCGTCATTAATCCGCAGACAAAAACTTTCCCGTAAAAAAACTCCTCTGTGTTTAAAACCCAAACCAATACTATGGTTATAAGAACAGCAGGAAAAATATGGGAAAAAAAACTTGCTCCCTGAAATAAAACAAAAGGCGAACACAGCAAGAAAAAACCGGCCATCACTCCAGTATTTATTGAATAAAGCTTTTTACCTGCCCAAACAGTTATTAGCAAAAGAACAGCTGTTAGAAATGGATTTATCAGAAAAGGCACTTTCATTAATATCCCTACAGCTAAAAGTACACTTTGTCCCGGGAAAAAAGAGCTATACCACTTGTCAGGTGATTGAATAAAATAGAGAATCTGAAAAAATTCTTCAGAAAGTGCAGCAGGTGGTGCTGTCAACCTGCCAGCCGCAAATACTTTTGCCTGAAATAAATAATTTGCCTCATCCACTATATGGGCACAGGTTTTAAAAACAAACATACTCATTAAAGAACAAAGACAAAAAATCACTAAGGACATAATGAGAGTTATCAACCGCCACCTCTGTTGTATCCAGTCCAAAAATTTCAACTTTTCTGAACTGATAAATTTATCACGTTTAAGAAAAATGAAGCAAATCAAAAAACTCGCAGGGAAAATAGTTACTATATCTCTGAAATACATTAACCCCTTGAAATCATCAGGACCAACAGGAGACATATATTCCCATAATACACGGAATAAAAAAAGAAAAATTGCAATAAAAAAAAGAATTATCTTCTTAAAATCATTTGTATAAAATTTCATAATAGATTGTCCTCAGCAGTACAAGATTATTTATCTATTCTAATTAGCAAGATAACAATAAAATAATTAATGTCAAGAAAATACTGAATTTATACTTGATTTTTCATCTCTGTTTATTTATATTAGAATTAATTTTATAATTTAAATATTCTGATATATGATGGATAAAAATTTACTTTCAGTAAATAACGGATGGTCTAAAAAACATCAACAGACAATCCTCTTTTTTTTAATTCTATTTTTAGGAATTTTTCTGCGTCTATATAACCTGGGGAAAGAATGCCTTTGGTTTGATGAGGCCATCACCTACTTCCGTGCTGTCCTGGGATTCTCTGAAATTATTAAAAATTCTTATGGGTGGGATGTCCATCCCCCAACCTATTATCTGATCATTCATTTTGTTGTACAGTTAGGTAATTCTGAAATTTTTCTGCGTCTATTTTCTACTCTATGTGGCATTGCAGCTCTTCCTCTATTTTATTCTCTTACCAATTCCGTACTCGGAAAACGGGAAGCTATTATTGCAACTCTTTTTCTTGCTTTATCCGTGTTTCATATCCGCTATTCTCAGGAAGCAAGGGTATATTCTTTCTTTTTCCTCGTTTCTCTGATTTCTTTTTTGTTTTTTTATAAAGCTGTATTCCATCAAAATAAACAAGACTGGTTTATATGGGCAGGAATCAGCATTTTAAATTTTTATGTTCACTATTTTTCTCTGATTCTTCTAACTTCTCAAATAATTCTATATGTTATATATTCAATTTTCATAAAAAAGAATCAGTTATCCTTTAACCATCAAAAATGGTTTATCTATGCATTTATACTCATTATAATCGGACATATACCTCAATTTTTCTTTTTCTTCCACCAGACCGCTGCCAAACTTAATGCTTCACGTTCATATCCTCATGCAATTCATCCGCTTTACTTTTTATTGATATTTGGGAAAAATCTAATAAATCCGATTAATCTCCCCAGCCAATTCCTGGACAGAAACATAAAATATTTTATAGGTATATTTATTTTCTCAGGAATAGCAGCTGGTTGGAAAAAACATAAAAAAATATTTATTGTTACCATTCTTATTGTTTTTATTTCCTTATTGTTGAGTTGGATGAGTTCTTTATTTATCTATTTTGGCAGTGGTTACAGATTTCTTATCTTTCTCATAACTCCCTATCTTCTGCTGTTAACTCTTTCAGTTATTTCTCTGACTGATGTTATCTCAGATGCCTGGACAAAAATTTTTAAAGTTGCCAAAAAAAGAATAATCAATACTTTTAAAAAACATTTATTTACGGGAATACTGATAATAATAGTAGCAGTCAATCTCTATACAATTTTTTATTATTTTACCAATCAAAAAAAACCTGATTGGCAAAAAGGGGTATCCCATCTAGAAAAATATAATTCTGACAGTACAACCATTATATCACTCCCGGAATGGGGAGATTATACTGTACGATATTACTTAGACCAATTATCCTATAATAAACTAAAGGTTCGCAGAATTAAAATTGAATCTACCGCTGCAATGGATTCATTGTCTTCTGAATTTAAAAATCTTATTTTTATTACAGATGGTCTTCTTCCTAATTCACAATTCAAAAAAGAAACTAACAAGTGGCTTAAGCATAATGCAACATTACTGTGGCAGGATTCATATTTCCCAGGTTCTTGTATCTGGTTGACTAGTAAAAACTGAACCTATCTCATTTTATTCTGTAAAAAAATATACTAAATTTCAGTAAATTATTTGTTTACATAAAAATCTTTAAGATTAATTTCTTTAAATAAAATTATAATCCCAATATAAATTAACCCTGAGCTTAAGATTGAAATTAAGAAATGGAAAGACCATACTTTAAATAAAAAGGTAGTGATAAGAATAATGATGAGCCCTAAAGAAAAATGAATAAAAAAACTTTTTTCCCATCTTAACTTAAATTTTTTGATTACAACAATAAAAGCAATAATCACTCCTAATCCTGCTGCAACGGTAGTACTTATTGCTGCCCCTATAACTCCCCATTGGGGGATTAAAAATACATTTAAAATAAAATCAAAAAATACACTGATAAAAACAATTATTAACGAAGTCCTTGGCCTATGATCAGCATTAATAATATTAGTCAAAATATAAAGAAGTGATACTAAGATTATTCCCCAGACAAGAATGGTAAGAATACTGCCGCAGTTTATAAATTCTTCAGAATATATAAATACTGCAATCTGATTTGAATACAATGAAATCAACAAAGCCATGGGAAGAGAAAAAATCAAAAAATATTGAAGTGAATCTTTTATGATTATTTCAGATTTAGCAATATTCTCAACAGACAGTTCCGCAGATAAAGCCGGTAATAAAGTAGCTGAAATCCCAAGAAAAACAAAATATGGAACCTGAGCTATAGCTGCAGCAGCAAAATAATAACCACTTTCTGCATTTGATAAATAATAATTGACAATCCAGAGATCCAAAGATAACAACAATGACATAATGAGAAAATAAAATACAACATACTTTGCAAAATCGATCAATTCTTTCTTCTTATATGAAGGTTTCGGTTTTTTATCGGTTAGAAATAAATATCCCACCAGAAATCCTATCACAGAACCAACAATATTAGCAATAATTGCTCCATACAAAGAATCCAGTAAAGAGACTAATAGTATAACAAAAGCAAGTTTGGTGAGCACATAAGATATATAGATAAGAGCCTGATTTCTGTATTTCTGAAGACCATTCTGAAAAGAAGCCAATAGATGATAAAACCCATAAATTAAAATATCAATGGAGGCCAATCGCAGATAATTTTCCAAGGCAGCATCATCATAAATTCTGGCTATAAACGGGGCGGAAAAAAAAGCTATAATAAATATTACAACTGCTATCAAACATTGCATACGCCCACCGGTCCAAAGAATACTGTATACTTTATTTTTGCAACTGGGTACAAATTTGGATACTGCATACGGAATTCCGTTATTTACAAACACTTCGAACCAAAATAAAATTGTTATGATAAGTCCGTAAATACCATAAATAGAAGGACCAAAATATCTGGCGAGCCAAATACGTAAAATATATCCAGCAAAAACCACCACTGACCAAGCAAATGTTAACCACAAGAATCCTCTCTGCAAAACTTATGCTCCTTTCTTTGGATTGTCTCTTGGCTGTTTCTGGGGATTAGTCAATAATCAGTAGATTACCACGACGATCTTACAGATTGATAAATACAGAGCACCAATCTGCTCAACATAATCAGTAAAAAATTGACACATTAATAAAAGTTGGTTTCTGTAATTTTACCCAAATCATTATTCTTGGACTTTAATTTTTGTTGGTTTAAAATGATCTTTACCCATATATCCTATTGACCAGCAAAAAACCGCTAACAAGTAGATTGGAGAAATGACTAAAAATGTCCCCAATAATACAATATCCTGTTTTAAAAGCCTAATAAAAGCTCGTATGTATCGTAACAATGGAACTCCTAATACTAGAATCTTATATTTGCTGATTATATTGCCAATCATCCCTTTATCCCGTCTTGCCCGGGCAGAGGCATTGCCTAACACATACTGATGTTTTAACACCTTACATAAACTGGTATTATTAATATGATATACAACTAAATCCGGAATAAACAATATTTTTTCTCGTTTTGCAATCAGATCCTGGGCAAATATTGTGTCTTCAGAAGGAAAAATATCCGTATAGGAAAGATTATGTTTCATAATGATCTCTTTTTTGTAACTGACATTACCCCCTAAAATATAATTAATCTCACGTTTTTTTGTCTTGGGTGTCCATTCATTAAATTCTATCAAATAAGAAGCACATCCCACCAGATTACGGGGAGTTCCATTACCAATACTACCTACCACTGCTGCATACATTTTATGAGTTGCATGAGTATCGACAATAATATTCAACCATTCTGTGATGACTGTACAATCAGAATCCAGAAAAGCAACAATAGATCCGGTGGAATGTCTTAACCCTAAATTTCGAGCTGATCCGGGATAGGTTTGTTCTTCCAGATGTATTAATTGAACCCAGGGATACTTATTTTCAATAATTTCCGGAGTCTCATCAGAAGAAGAATCAACTACAATTACTTCATAAGGGTGTTCAGTTTGCATATTTTTTAAAGATTCCAGGGTTTTACAAATTGTTAGCTTGGAATTATAGCTAGGTATAATTATCGAACAGAATATCTCATTTCTATTGGTCATATTGTACCATTCCTTATTTTTTATCAATAGGGGATGTAAAAATAAATTTGAAAAATTATATAATCAATAAAGCTCACAGAAAAAAATAATACTGAGTATTTTCAACCAAAAAAATATTTCCCGTGCTCTCATACTAACTCTGTATTTCCTGTTGCTATGTTTTTCTTTTCAGCATCCCCTACTTATCGCAATCTATAACTTTTTCAATTACAGTTTTTAATTTTTGGGAGAACACTTCCATGGAACAAAATTTTCTAAAAACATTATGACCATTTTCTGCAATCTTTTTCCTCAATTTTTTATCATTTTTCAACTGTAAGATAGCTGCTGCTAAGTCTTTGGAGTCTCCTCTCCTGACCAGTAAGGCATTTTTTTTATGTTCCAGTAACTCCTGTACCGGTTGATTGCGACCAGTGATCAAGGGTTTTCCCACTGCTAATGTTTCCACAACTTTATTGGTAAATATTCTTTGCGCCCTGGGATTGGTCCCAAAAAACCCCAAACAGCAATCTGCTTCTGCCATTTTATCAGCCAGAGACTCATACGGTACCCAATCAATAAATTGAACTTTGGATAATTTTAACCGAGATGCCAGTTTCATATCCTTTGCATAGGTAATACCCCTGCCGATTATCCTGAACCGGATATCTTCATCCCGCAATAAATCTGCAGCTCTCAGGATGTACTCGACTCCATGAAAAGGGGCGTACTCCCCATGAAAATGAACCAGAAAATTATTTTCCTTTTTCTTGCTTTGTATATTCTTAAGAAATAAATTTTCATTTAATCCCAGAAAAATATGAAAAAATTTTTCTTCGGATATTTTAAATTTTTCCGCATAATTAGTAATATGATCCTTTGTCTCTAAAATTATTTTATTTGCCAACTGCATTGACAACCGATCCGCAAACCGGAACCACCTGGCTAATAGTGTATTCCCGGCAGTTACTTTTCGGTCGTACACCATGGTATCAAATGTTGAGACATATAAATCGAACAGTATTTTTTTATTAGTGAAAAGTTTAACCCAGGGAAGCAGCAACTGACCGTAAAAACCAACAATTATCAGTTGAGCATCTCGGCTTTTTCTGAAAACCTGCCATAAAAGCAGGGGGTAATGTATAAAAGATTTATTGGGAGGCAAACAGGATACGATTTCATATCCATTATATTTTAGCGCTTCCATAATAGTTCTGGTTCTGGTATAAGCAGCCTCTCTTCCGGCAATATAACATATTTTTATAACTTTTTTATTTCTGTTCTTTATCATCTTTCTGTTTCATGGATAGATTAATTTTTCTGATATGATAAATTATATCCTCTAAAAATTTTCTGTTAGTAGAAATCAATTCAGCCATTAATCCTATAACAAAAATCTGAAACCCAACTATCATGAATACAGCAGAAAGGACTAATGATTGAATATGTCCGCTACTGTCACCTGTAATATAAAAATATATAAATCGCAGAGTTATTAAAAAACCAATTCCGAAAACCACACTTCCTATAACAGAAAAAACTCTCAATGGCTGATAAAGAGTGTACACTTTAAAAATTGTTCCCAGTGATCTTTTTAGATAGGTGGGTATATTCTGGAAGAGACGAGACGGCCGTAACTTTTCATTGGTTCGGACTGGAATGTGGGTTATGGACATATTCTTTTTTCCAGCCTGAATAACTGTTTCCAGAGTATAGGTAAACTTGGAAAGAATACTAATCTGTAATGCAGCCTCTCTGCTAAAAGCACGAAATCCGCTGGTGACATCCGGAATAGATGTGCCAGATAAATGACGGACAACCCAGCTGCCCAGCCGCTGCAGCCATTTTTTTATAAATGAGAAATGCTCAATCTTCATTACATCCCTATCACCAATAACGATATCAGCCCTGCCGGCAATTACAGGATCAATTAATTTCTGGATATCTTTCCCGGCATATTGATTATCCCCGTCAGTATTCACTATGATATCTGCATCCCTTAATAAACTCTCTTTTAATCCGGTGGCGAAACTCTGAGCCAACCCTTTATTATGGGTGTGCTTAACAATATGATCAACACCTTCCTTTCTGGCAACTTCTTCGGTGTTATCAGTACTGCCATCATCAATTACAAGTATCTCCATTGTATCTACACCCTTAAACTCCCGGGGAATCTCTTTCAGAGTCATTGGCAAGGTTGCTTCCTCATTAAAACAGGGAATTTGAATAATTAATTTCATGATGCACCTTATTTCAAATATTTTTGTAAATTTTTCTTATAAAAATCATATGTTTTTTCTATCCCTTCACTTAAGTCCACCCGTGGTTCCCAATGTACAAATCTCTTAAGCTTTTCAACCGTAACCACAAACTTCATTATATCTATTTTTTCTCTGGAAGCAGGAAAAGCAATATGCTGTACTTCTCCTCTGCCCACAACCCGGACTATTTCTTTAACCATGTCTAAAAATACTGTTTCCCTTCCAGAACCCACAAAAAACATCTCCCCATTCGCTTTATCACTTACACTAACTCTGATAAAGGCATCCACTGTATCATCAATATATACATAATCCCTGGTTTGTGAACCATCTCCATACACTGTTATGGGTTTATCCTGCATACAATTTGACATAAACCAGTTTAAGATGCCGTAAAATCCTGCATGCATCTGACATCGGGGACCATACACATTATTTAAACGCAAGGATACCACCGGAATGTTATACACCCAATTATATAACAGCAGATATTTTTCTGCAGCCAATTTATTAATACCATAAATATCAGTGGGATTATCAGGGTGTTTTTCATCTACCGGCAGATACCGGGGTTCTCCTGTCTGACCGCGGGATCCGGCATAGATCACCTTTGTCGGCTGGGACATTTTCCGGACCGACTCAAGCAGATGTAAGGTGCCGAGACAATTAATCTCAGTATCTTTTCGGGGTTCTTCCATGGAAATTTCCCTTCCCACCTGAGCTGCCATATGAAATATTATCTCTTTGTTTTCAACCAATTTTTCTACCAGCTTTCTGTCTCTTACATCTCCTTTCACGACCTGCACCTTTTCTCTGATATCTTCAATATTGGCGAAATTCCAGCCATAAGGCTCCAGACAGGCATCAAGGATAGTAACCTCAGTCCCTAACTCCACACAACGACGGGCGATACTGCTTCCAATAAATCCAAGTCCACCGGTTATCAGCACCTTTTTCCCCTCCAGCAAATGATAAGGAAAATCTGACATTATATAACCTCTTTAATATTATATTCCTTTATATCCCCGGCATGAGTAAATATTATCATCTCTCCAATCAATCCGATTGAGATCATCTGAATTCCTATAACCAGCAAGAGGGCTCCTAAAATCAACAATGGTCTGCCGGCTATGGGGCCAATCAGAAAAATCCGGTAAAAGAAAAGATAAAGTTCTATTATCATTCCCAAAACAATAAAGATCGTACCCAAAAGACCAAGAAAATGGATTGGTTTCTTGGAGTACTTGGTTAAAAAGAATACAGTGACAATATCCAACATCCTGCGTAAATATTCTTTAGGGTTTCTTGAAGTTCGATAAGATCCCGGAATTTGTTCAATCTTTTCTTCTGCAACCTTATACCCCTGCTGCAATGAAAGCACAGGAATAAAATTATAAAGATTTCCATAAAAGGAAATATTATCGAATACATACCGATAAGAAACAATAATGCCACTATTTATATCATGCAATCTACAACCGGAAAGCACACTGACCAGTTTATTAAACAAAAATGAAACCATTTTATTTATAGATGAATCTTTCCGGGGGGAGCGCCAGCCAACCACCAGATCATGTCCTGAAGAAAGTTTTTTAATCAGTTCGTCTATATCTTTTAAATTCACCATGACCCGGCCACTATAAAATATAATTTTCCCTCCATCAGAATATTTTAATCCTGCATCCAGAGCGCAAGCTTCCCCGAATACTGAGCGCATTCGTATAATCTTAACATTTTGATCATTTTCTGAAATGCCCTTTAAGCGGTGACAGGTTTTATCATTGCTTCCGTCATCTACAAAAATCATTTCATAGGTATCAGTAAGGTGTTCCAGCATCTTCTTGGAAGATTTATATAAACTCTCTACTGTATCCTCGATATTGTAAATTGAAGCAATGAAAGATATTTTCTCTTTTTTTGTAATTTTTTTATTCTTCATTGTTTTCCTCATTACTATTGAATACAATAGGAGTTAGAGTAGACCCTCTTCTCTCTCCTGTTTTTACAATTAAACTGGCAATAAGTCCTAAGAAAATAAATTGGAATCCAGCTACTAAAAATAAAAATACTCCTGTTAAGGGAACATTGAGATCCATGATACTCACATGTTTAGCAAGTATTTGAAATCCACACCAGACTGCACCAATTAACCCGATCATGATTATAAGCAAACCAATTTCTCCGAAAAATCTCAAAGGGTTGCGCAAATGTTTCAGGAAAACCCGTAAAGAAACCATATCCATTAATACCCTGAAGGTTCTGGTCAAATTATACTTGGATCTTCCATATTTTCTGGGATGATGCCGTACTGCAACCTCAGCAATGGTAGCTCCTTCCACTCTGGTTAAAGCAGGCAGAAATCTATGCAGTTCACCATATAACCGGATGCCATCGATCACTTCTTTTTTATACGCCTTTAAGGCACATCCTGTATCATGAAGTCTGATGTCAGTAATAGAACATATTATTTTGTTTGCAATTATGGATGGTATCTTTCTGAAAACCAGTGTGTCTTTTCTGTTTTTCCTCCATCCGCTTACCACATCATACCCTTGCTCAATTTTTTCTACAATCATAGGAATATCTCTGGGATCATTCTGCAGATCACCATCCATAGTCACCACAATATCTCCTCTGCTGCTTCTGAATCCGGCATCCAGAGCCGCTGACTGACCAAAATTTTTTCGCAAAAAAACTGCTTTTAAAATATCGTTATTCTGAGCTATTTTTTTTATAATCTCTCTGGTTCCATCTATACTTCCATCATCAATAAAAATAATTTCAGTGTCCCTTTTAATATTCACCAATACTTTTTTTAAAGCATTAAAAAGAGGAACCACATTTTTTTTTTCATTATAAAGTGGTACTACCACAGACAACGATTTTTTCATATTTTCTGTTTTCTTTTTCATACCTTATAATGAAACCTCATGATTTCGAGAATTAATGTTCAAGAGAACGCAGCCACAGTTCCAATATAGCCAGAGCCCAGAGGCGATGAGAATTATTGTGTTCCCTTCGGAGATGATTCTCCTTCATTGTATTAACATAATCAGGATTGAAATAATTACGTGACCTGAGGGTAGTCTCAGAAATTAAATCATAAACAAATTCCTTAACCGTAGAATTTTCTATCAGCCAATTTTTCAGAGGTATGCTGTGTCCCAATTTATCCTTTCGGTACACAATCTCTCTGGGAAGAAGAGGTTCTACTGCTATTTTTTCAATATACTTGACATCTGAAAATCCCTTAATCTTTAATGAGGATGGTATTGTTGCACAGTAACTGGCCAGATCAGGATCCAACATAGGCATTTTCGGATGTAATCCAAAGCTTCTTGCCAGTGACAATCTCCGGTTATAAAACTGTACCACTGTTTGATAATCCGAAGCCAGTGATCTGGAAAGCATATCTTTTCCATCTGTCTGATTATTGAATTGGATGACATCATTAAAAATATCTTCCGGATTTTCACCATTCCACCATCCTCGTACCAACAGTTGCTTTAAATCTGAAGGATTATAATACACTCTCCAGCGATGAGTTCCCAGCGATGCAGGATATCTGTAGCTTTCCGAAAATCTTTTAAATTTCACCCGAAGATCTTTTTTCTTTTCTGAATCCTCCAGGCTTCTGCCAACAGTAAAAATGGGATTTAAAATAAAATCCGGTATCCAGCCAAACATTCGGTTTACTTTATCAGCAATATACACCGGATGTCCTGCAAACAACTCATCCCCCCCATCTCCGGTAAAAAGACCAGAAACTTTTCCTGCTGCATATTCACTTAATAAATAGGTGGCTATATTAATGCCCACATCACAAAAGGGCTCATCCATGGATTCGACCATTTTTTCAGCTTTTAAAACATCCTCGGGAGAGTACTCCAGTAAATTAAATTGAGTGTTAAAATTTTCTGCAACTATCCTTGCATACACTGACTCATCATAAGATTTACCCTTGCAACGGAAGGAATAGGTAGAAATATCCTGCTTACTGTTAGAAGAGAGAAGAGATACTATGCTGGAAGAATCAAGACCGCCACTCAGGAAAGCACCTATTTTTTCTTTTTTATTTATTCTGATCCTGACCGCCTCTGTTAGTTTCTCCCTTATATTTTCCCCAATTTCTTTCTTACTCTCCTCTGTTTGATTACTAAAACTGAGACTCCAGTATTTTTTCACAGATCCGGATCCTCTTTTCCATATAAGAAAATGAGCCGGTAATAACCGTTTAATTCCTTGAAAAAAAGTTTGACTGCCGGGATTATAGCAGAAGGTCACATATTTCATAAGCACCAGAGGTTCAATACTGACTGCTCTTTTTAAAAAGCGGGATAAAAATTTTAAATCAGAAGAAAAAACAAGTCCATTCTCCTCAAAACTATAAAAAAGGGATCTTGTATTCATCTTATCAGAAGCTAAAACCGTCTGTTTATTCTTTGCATCATAAAGCATCAGTATAAATGAACCATTCAACGTTTCTAAAAAAGGAATCCCTTGTTTTTGGTATACATCCCAAATTCCCTGGGGAGTATTTTTTGCCCCTTTGCACTTATAAATATCCCCGTTTATAATCATCCCATTATCTTTCTGGATAAACTTTTTAATATTGGTTTTGGATCTTTCACTAAAATAATAAATATTTATTTCTGAAAATTTAATGCTGGAAATACTGTAGTCTTCTTCAGCATATACATCATTAATTTTATCTTTATATTTTTCCTGTAAAGAATTTCCCACAATGCCAAAAATCATTATTATTTTCTCACTTTTATTATTTTATCCTGAATAAATTTTTTAAAAACCGCAATCTCATCTGAATCAAAAACTCTTAATAAAAGTATAACCATAACATAAAACGCTATCATTATTAAAGATTTTAATATATCACTTAATTTATAAAAAACAAAATATAAAGGAACCACACAACTAACTGCAACCACAGTTTTATAAATAAATGTTAATTGACCCGGATGGATAATATCTTCCCGCTTTAGAAAAAGTATAAATATAATCATTGATAAATATTCTGTTCCAACAGTAGCAATTGCTGCTCCAATATACCCATACATTACTATCAGTATTAAATTTAAACTAATATTTGAAATACTTCTTGCTATATTTATAATTACCACTGTTTTCTGTTTATTTATTGCAATGAGAGTGGTGCCAAACAGAAATCGTAAATAAGAAGGAATGACTGCAATTCCCAAAAGAGTAAGGATAATCACTGAATTTACATATTCTTTGCCTACCAGGCCGACAATAACAGTTTCTGCCAGCAGAATCACTCCCAAAGTGATTAAAATTGATATCACTAAAATATATTTGAACGATCTGTCAAATAATTTACAGACCAGTTTTTTTGATACTAAATGCCGGGAGCTCAGTTCCGGATATACTGCAGAGGTGATGATATCTGGTACAAACCAGGATGCTTTTAATATTCTTCTGGCTAAACTGTACCACCCCACTTCCTCAAATTTCCTCATCAAAGAAATCATCACCACATCAATATGTTCATAAATTTTGGTAATACTGGTTTGAGCAATAAAAATGACACTTTCTCTGATCAGCATGATACAGGTTACGATTTTTAGTTTGGGTGACTTCCATTTATCTGATCTGATAAGAAAAAAGACAAGAATACTGAAACTGATTATTCTTCCTGCCAGAAGTACAAAAGCAACTGTAAACAGCCCCGCTCCCTTTATCAATAACCCCCCCCCGACAAGCATCAAAAATGACCTTTCAGAAACAACTGCAATAACATCATAGGTGAATTTACCCAAGGCCTTGAAAGAAGTACGTAAGGTAAAATTAAAAGACCTGAATGTTTCTGCTGCAAAAACAATCATTATTACATACCGAACTTTCAGAGGATATTTAGCCTTTAACAAATAAGCTATAAAAATACAAATACCAAAAACCAGAAATGCTACCAGAAGCTGAATAAACAAAGCATTAACAACATATTGAGGCATTTTTTCTCTATCCCGTACTACAACTCTGGTAATAGAATAATTAAATCCAAAAACCACAAAAAATACAAACAACCCTACAAATTCTATAGCTGTATTAAACATCCCCAGCACTGTATCACCCAGAAATCGTGCTGCTAGTATGAAAAAAATTGAATTAAAAATAAGAGACATTTCGGACATACTGCTCAACAGAGTATTACCAACTAATTTCTGGCTGCTCGAAACATTTTTAGTATAATCATTCATAGACATGATTTAAATGTATAATAATATTTTGATAATCAACTACCATTCTTCTTAATGAAAAATGATCTCGTACAAACTGTTTCCCCCTTTTACCAAATAAGCTTGCTTCTTTTTTATTTCCCAATAATCTTACGATGCATTGACTTAATTCATCTGATCTTCCCACTGAAAAAAGAAGACCATTTTTATCATGTTTCACTATCTCTGGTATTCCTCCAACTCGTGGTGCAATAACCGGTACACCACTTGCCATTATTTCCAATAATGAGACAGGATGTATCTCACTTTTTGAACAAAGTATACCAATATCAAAAATTGAAATTAATTGGGCAATATTTGATCTGTATCCAAGAAATATAACGTAACTTTCAAGTTTTAACTGAGAAACCAATTTCCTGAGTTTGCATTCTTGAGGACCTTCACCAATGATTATTAATTTTATATTAGGATAATTTTTAACAACAGATGGCATGGCCTTTATAAGAACCTCATGAGACTTCACAGGAATTAGATTTGCAATAATACCAATAATTTTATTCTTATTATTAATACCCAATTCATTTTTAATGTGACTTGACTTGTACTTTAGTGAATATAATGATAAATGTATACCATTATAAATTACTGATATTTTATCGTCAGCAATATTAAAATTTCTTAAATATTCATATTTTAAAAAATATGCAGGAAAAATAATTTTTTGAATATATTTTAACAAATAACTGTCAACCGGTTTAAAAAAACGAGGATACAAACCATCTAAGATATTTGCACCAGTTCTGATAATTATAGGAACACCTGCAATTATACCAGCAAGTGGTGCGATAAACGTACCCATTCCCAGTGCGAAAAAAAACAGAACTTTTGTCCTTTTTTTCTTCAAAATTTTTACACATTTTAAAATAGCATGTACATGAAATGGTGATTTTAAGTCAATTATAAATCTTTCAACATCATTCCAGTACAAAAATTTAAAATATTTCTGACGCATTTGCTCAGAAATATTCTTTGACTTGTACCAAGGATAACAAATAATGACAGTTATATTAAATTGTGTTTTATCAAAATTATCAACTAAATTTTTTAAAACTCTTTCAAAACCTCCTATACCATAACTGGAAATAAAAAATATTAAATTAATTTTTTTACTAAACTTTACTTTATCAGCCATTTAGCTCCAAACCAATAGACTTTTAAGATCATATTCAATAGATACACTGCTGTTCTGACCACTATCTGATCTCCGGCTTCTCCAATCATATCTATACTTTTGCCCTGAAGAGTTTTTTTATCCGGTTGATTTTTGATCTTCATAATTTTTTTTCGTTTTCTTAGTACATCGGGCAATCCTTTAAAAAAGGCAAAAACACCTTTCAGGTAATCAAACCCTCTCCCTTTTAGTAAAAAGAACCCAAAAATAAATATCTGATATAATCCAATAGCTGGGAGCAAAATAAGAATTGTGCGGCAATTATAATTTTTGATTATAAACCACAATCGATTTCTTACCTGACAGGGTATCCAGCGGATACCTTTTTTTTCCTGCCTGTGATACACATGAGCTTTGGATACAGCCAGACAGGGATATCCGCAGATAGTCATCCTAAAACTGAAATCACCATCCTCCCAGCCAAAAATAAAATCCTCGTCAAAGTAACCTGTCTCTTCTGCTTTATTCCTGTCTATCATCATTACTCCCCCCGGAGAAGCACCAACCTGCAGCGGTTTTTCCAGCTCATAGGGATTTGCAATTGCTCCCCCTGCATAATGAATGTTACTTCCATTATACTGGATATGAGTATGATCTTCATAACTTCTAATTTGAGCTGTTGCTATTCCTGCTTCTGGATACATTCGGAAAGCATCTGTTAGGTTTGATACTGTACTCTCAGAGATCACTATATCTCCATCAATTAATAGAACCAATCCGGATTTTGACTCTTTTAAAATTTTATTCCTAGCCGGATTGGGACCTCTATTGGCCTGAGTGCATAAAATCCGAATATCTGGGTAATTTTTTCTGATTTTATCCACACTGTTGTCAGTTGAACAATTATCAACTACAACCACTTCATCAATAGTTTTATATTCCTGATGTAAGACAGATTCAATTGTCTCGCAAATCACATCTTCATTATTATAGTTGATGATGCCAATTGTTACTCCCTTCTCAGTTGAGAGAGGCTCTTCCACTTTCCTTCTGTTTATTATGGTAACCGGATTACCTCCAACAATACAGTAATCTGGAAGTTTTCTGGGTACCACTGAACCTGCACTAACTACAACATTCCTGCCCAGCCGTACTCCATCAAACACAGTTACATGAGCTCCCAGCCATCCTCCTGGTCCGATCTCAATTCCCTGAGATGTGCGTCCCTGATCCAGTACAGGACGAGTGGGATCCTGAAAATTATGAGTGCCTCCCACCAGATAACAGTATGCTGCCAGTAAGGTCTTTTCTCCCACTGTGACCCTGCTGGCTGAAAAAATCATACAATTGGCACCTACATTTACCCCATTCTCTAAAATTATATCTCCGTTTTGACAATTACATACTGTATTTCTGCCCATAAAAACACCATCCCCGATAAAAATCCCTCTATTATCATTCCCCTTGGCATCAAGCACACAATTATCATCTATAACAACATTATCTCCTATAAAAATTTTATGAGGATGTCTGATGACAATTCCGGAGCCAAAAGTGACATTTTCCCCTACCAATCCTAATAGTCTTGGATACAGTTTACTTCTCAGCCATAATCCCAAAGCTCCGGGCAGAGATTTAGTTAAAGATGTGATCAGTTCATATTTAAATAAATTCAGAAAATTTCTTCGCCCAAGGATGAGATCCTGATATTTCTTTACTTTTCCACCCTTTTTAATAAGTTCTCTCTGAATGTCAACTGTCTGTTTTTTCATTTTTATCAGCATAAAATTAAAGAGTAGGATATTATTGTTAAATGATGTTATATCATCTTATCAGGTTAACATCCCTTGAGATTTATACCATTCAGCAGTACGCTTAAGTCCGGTATGTAAATCAACTTTTGGATCATATCCTAAAAGGCTTTTTGCTTTGGAGATATCAAAAGCCCGGTCTTTTAAAAAAAAATCAACTCTTCTTCTATAAATAGGAGGCTTTATTTTTAAAGGTTTACATAAAAATTCACAAACTGCTCCTGCCAGCCAGACCGGCCATACTGGAATATGAGTCTTGGAAACTTTTACTCCAAGTACATCTGCAATTATTTCAACCAATTCATTTAGGGTAGTATATCGTGCTCCAGCCAGGGTAATGACCTCACCTTCAATATTCGGGGTTTCACCCATTAATATAATGCCGTCTATCAGATCGTCAATATAGGTAAGATGATAAAGAACTTCACCGGAACCAATCATATAAAATATTCTGTTATTGATATTTTTGAAAAGTTTAAGAAAGCGAGTATCACCGGGACCGTAAATTCCTACCGGACGGAATACCACTCCGGGAAGACCGTGTTCTTTGAAAAAATTTAGGGCAAGTATTTCTCCCTTCATTTTAGATTCCTGGTAGTAATCCCCGGGATTATAGGGATGTTCCTCAGTTGCAGGAGGATTATCAATTTCTCCCTGAACTCCTACAGTACTGCAGTGAATGAAACGTTGAATTTCCTCTGGCTTTGCAACTTCCAGAAGATTTCTGGTTCCTTCTACATTAACTTCAAAAAAACGCTGTACCGGAATATTCTGCTCCCGATAAACCGCTGCAATATGGTATATTTTCTCCACTCCTTTAACCGCAGGAATTAAACTATTCTTATTACATAAATTTCCTCTAACAATTTCTACTCCGTTCTTTTCCAGGTCATCTGTATTAATATCCGGAAGCACCAGCCCCCTGACTTGATAACCCTTCTTTATCAATGCCTTGCATAAATATCCTCCGGTAAAACCTGACGCGCCTGTCACTAAAATTTTTTTCTTCATATCTCTATCTCTTAAATTGCTTTATAAATCTTCTTTACCTGCTCCACCTCTTTGTCCTTTCGGCTTTGATCCCAATTTAGTTCTTTACCCATAAGATCTGCACAATCGTACAGAACCGTATCTCCGGGATTTCCAGCTGTACCCAGACCGGTGCGTCGAAGAACAACATCGGAAAGCTTATGCGCCATTTCTTCTCTGACAGCATAGAAAATTTCAGCCCGCACAACCTCATCCGATCCCTTTATCAGTCTCATCGATTCTGAATCAGCTGTACAAAAATTACATATTTTCTCATACTCTGAGCCGTAATTCAGAACCAGATGCCTTATTGTTTTTTCACTGAAATCAGAACCATATGAATCCATAGCAGCTGTTAAAAAATCATCAAATCTGTCAATATTACCGCCGGAAAGCCGCATAGTATAGTAATTAATAGACTCGGCTTTCTTATCCAGCTTTTTTAAAACAAGTTTAATGCTCTTTTCTGCCACATCCCGAGCAGTAGTGTATTTCACTCCTGACACACTAATTACTCCCTGGATACCATCTTCCTTTTCATGGTCAAACAGGGAATAATGCTTGGTAAGTATTACTTCCCCGGTTTTTTTGTCAATTCCATCCATGGGCAGAAATCCCTTTAAAACAAAACTCACATCATCTCTGGTTATTCTTTCTTCATGGAATGCAGTATTAACTTCCTCCAATGCCTCCTGTATCTCTTCTTCTCTGATCTGCATACTATCAGGACTACCCTTAAAGGGTCGGTGGAATGTTCCTATGACTGTATGATCCCTCCAAGGAGTCATAAATAGTACCCGTCTGATTTTTTTCCGGTTTCCATCCGGTAATGTATGTTCATAATTACTGTAAACACCCGCTGCATTTCCTTTGAGTAATTTCTTTTTTACCACCAGGTTCAGGGCTGTGGATAGTCGAATCCGGGGTGTCTGATTTAAGAGATCAGATTTTTTAAGAAATTGATTAACCCATCCTCCACAGGTATTTAACAACATATTACATGAAATTAAGAAATCATCGCCTGTTAACTGATCCTTTGCTATGATACCTCTTATATGACCATCAGTTTGACTTAAACCAATCCCTTTTACATAGTTTGCCACCTCTGCCCCCATTTCAACCGCAGAGGTAATAAATGCCAGGGTGAGACGTTCTGTATTATATACCTGACCATCAGTCCACAGGGCTCCCCCATTATATGCATCCGGATCAATAAAAGGTATCATCTCCAGACACCTTTTTTTAGAAATAACTTTTCCCATAGGTATTTTCTTTTCCGGATCATCCAGCCGATTACGATCAAAACTGATAATATCATTAAGCAGCATACCGGCAGTCATAACCTCTCTGCCTTTCATAAGATGACCATAAGTAGGCATTACACAGGTGAGAGGATGGGCAAGATGGGGGACGAGCTGCATCAGTAATCGTCGTTCCCGAATAGATTCTCTCATACGTATAACATCCAGCTGCTGCAGATAACGTAAGCCACCATGTATAATTTTCAGACTGTTAGCAGAAGTCGCTCCGCCAAAATCATTTTGTTCAATCAAGACTACAGAAAGCCCCTGTAAGGAAGCCTCCCAGGCAGCTGCTGCCCCATAAATACCGCCTCCTACAATGAGGAGATCATAGGTCTTGTTTGATAATTTTTTTAAATCTCTTTTCATAAACTCACTTCTGTTTAAAGGTTAACTTTTATCTATTTTTATTAATGTATTGAATATAACAAATATTTTATCAAAATAAAAGCAGTATGATCATTTAATACAAAAGGCCATTATATGCCATCCTAAAGGCCTGACTAAGCTGCGGGGGATTAGATTAAACATATTAACAAATACTGTATTATAAAAGAATGCTTTTATTCCTCTATGAAGACGAGTCTTAACCGGAAATCGTTCTGGAATTATTTTTACCTCTCTGAATCCTGACAATAATTCTTTGAATTCATCAATGGTGTACATGTCAAGCACCGGAGCATCTTCATGTTCCAAACCAACTTTCATCAATTTTGATAAAACATTAAGCCATCCTTTACGATTATATACCATACCTATAAATTCTGCGTGCCGTCCGGTCCGCCGT
>JAWODZ010000066.1:0-49058 GCA_046483025.1 bacterium | reverse complement strand
GCCTTCCATTAAGCACGTCAGATCTGGTAATATCATAATCACACTCAATGGGGGAGGCATCACTTTTCCGGCATCAGGAACTGACAGTAATTGATTAATGGTGGTTGGATATAAGGAAAAAGCAATTTTATATCCTTCCTCATTCACTCGTTTTTCCAGTTCTCTTAAACCCCGAATACCTCCTACAAAATCAATCCGTTCATCATTTCTGGGATCAGTTATACCAAGAAGCTTCTCAAGGATATTATTTTGTAATATAGCCACATCTAATCTTTCAATCGGATCCGAATCATCCAAAATTTCTTCTTTTGCTTTTAACCAATACCACTTCCCACTTATATACATTCCGAATTCATGCACATTCCGAGGTTTGAATGGTTCATTTTTATCATACTCTTTAACCTCAAACATTTCCGAAACTTTATCAATAAATTCCTTTTCGGACATACCATATAAATCTTTTACAACCCGATTATAATCCAAGATATGCATTTGATCATGAGGAAATATAACAGAAAGAAAATAGTTGTATTCCTCTTCTCCGGTATGATTGGGATTATTATCTTTTCTTATTCTTTGAAGACGACAGGCTGCAGCTGATCGATGATGACCATCCGCAACATATAATGCATTAATACTACCAAAAGCAGCTTTTATTTTATTGATCAATTCCTCATTATCAACTAAATACAGAGTATGCTGAACTTCATAATCACCAGTGAAATCATACACTGGTTCTGCTTCCATGGCTTCAGCTACCAGATTATTAATCTTTTCATCAGCCCGATAAGTTAAAAAAACCGGACCGGTCTGGGCATTAAGGTGATCAATATGATTTAATCTATCCTCTTCCTTTTTAGGACGAGTAAATTCATGTTTTTTGATACGGTCATTATTGTAATCTTCAACCGATGCACAGGCTACCAGACCAGTCTGTTCTCTGCCCTGCATCTTTAATTTATAAACATAATAACAGGGCTTTTTATCCTGAATAAGAATACCATTGTTTATCAGATTTGCCAGATTTTCTCCGCCTTTAGCATAAACCTTTTTATTATACTGATCTACTCCCGGATCAAAGTCTATTTCCGGTTTGATGACATGAAGAAAAGATAGGGGATTATCCTTGACTCTTGTTCTGGCTTCATCTGAATTTAATACATCATATGGTGGTGAAGCGACCTTTTTTATTTTTTTCGGTATAGGTCTTAATCCTCTGAATGCCTTTACCTCGGCCATAAAAAACTCCTTTTTATAACTATTCTGCCTTTAATTTAAATACTTTTATATCATCTAAAATTACGGTGAAATCTTCTGGTTTGCCCCCAATCCAGAACCCTATCTTTCCACCCGAATAAATGGGGCCAAAGCCTCCTCTATCCTTGAAATCATGTATAAGCACATCATCAACATAATAACGGATACGGTTTCCGGTTTTTACTACATCTATATAGTAATTTCTGCTGCCGGTACAGGGATCAACAGCACTTTTGGATAGCAAAAGATGACCGGGATTCTTTCTCATTTTACTTCCCGGTATCTGCAGTCCCTCTGAGGTATAACAATGTGAAGATATATGATAACTGCGGATATCCCCTTTACTGTATTCTTCTAATGTGCCATTTCTTTCTGGAAGTTCATCCACAACATCTTCTCCATTCAGGCCTTGAGCACATATTATAATAATAAAAAATCCATTTATTGAAGGAATTTGAAGCTTAAATTCCAGCTGAAAATCATCATTAATATCCTTTAAAGCCCATAAAGCCATACCCTGACTTTCTTCACCAAGACTTAAAACTGCTTTCCCTTCAGAGGTTATTTGAATTTCCCCTATTCCCTCTTTCTTCCAATTCTCTAAATTATTATCAAAATTATCCTGAAAGATCAACTTCGAATCACATCCGGACACCTTCATCCTTGGTTGAGCCCCATCCCGAGTACTACAAGAACTGAACCACATGCATAAAAAAATCAAAGATAATATGCTTCTAAATCTCAATATCACTTCCTCCAGTAATAGTAAACTACTTTTTCGATTTATTTTTGATATTCTGCAATCTCTTTTGTTTCCTTTGTTTACGTTTACGTTTCAATTTTATTTTTCTCCGTTTCTGCTTACTTTTACTTCTGGCCATACACACTCCATGTTTTTTACTTTAGTATTGTTATCAAATCAATATATTTTCACATATAATCGGAATTATAATGTAAAAATATTAACCCTAAAAATCAACCTAATTAATCGCTTTCTTCGACAAAATTATATCAGCAGCTGTTTTTAAATCATCCGTGTAATAATTCGGCTCTATTGTAAACTCCTCATCATTTCCCTGATACCCCGTCTTAACCATTATGGTGGACATTCCAGCTCTTCTCCCTGTTTCGATATCAGATGTTCTATCACCTATAAACCAGCTTTGAGATAAATCGAGATTTAATTCCCTGGTTGCCAGTTTTATTAATTTCTGTCCCGGTTTACGACAATCACATTTTTCGGATTTACTGTGAGGACAAAAGTAAATTTTATCAATAAGAATACCTGATTCGGACAATTCCTTAAGCATTTTTTTATTTACCTTAAAAAAATCTTCTTTGCTAAAATATCCAAGTCCGATACCAGGCTGATTTGAAACTACAATAATTTTATACCCTGCCCCATATATCATCTTAATTCCCTCAACCGCATTTTTAGTGAACTTAAACTTCTCCGGTTCATGTAAATATTCTATTTCTTTATTAATTGTGCCATCCCGATCCAGAAACACAGCTGTACTTAACTTAGGATGTTTATTTTGATAATGTCTCATATTCTCTTTTTTCATTAAAACCGGTTCATCTTCTTTCTTTAATTGAAAAATTTTATCAATTATCTGAGTTGTGGATATTTTTTCTTTTAAGGGGATAATCTTTACTACTCCCCCATATTTTTCCACTAAATGACCGGAGGTAAGCTGTTTGGGAGTATAATCTCCTGCTTTTATATAGTAGTGAGGTTTAAACAATTCAATATTTTTTTTATTCCAGCGCTCAGAGAAAAGAAAAGCATAATCAACTGATTCTAAAGCAGCTACTATACTCACTCTTTGTTTTTCATTAATAACAGGCCTTGCATTCCCTTTATATTCTTTTACTGAACTGTCAGCATTTACTCCCACTACAAGTACATCACATAACCGGGAAGCTTTCAGCAAATAATCAACATGCCCGGCATGGAGAATATCAAACACACCGGAGGTATAGCCAATTATTTTACCCTGCTTTTTAAGGTTTCTGCAAATCTCAGCAATTTTCTTTCGGTTTTGTATTTTTTTGTTATTCAAACGGTAACTCAACTAAAATATTCAGTTTTACATAGTTATTATTTTGAGGTTAAAAAGGAAACAATTTTCTCTGCCACTTTTTTATTTAACCCCTTTACCTCTGAAATTTCATCTACAGTAGATTCCCGCATCTCTTCTATTGAACTAAAATGCTTAAGAAGTGCATGTTTCCTCTTTTCTCCAACTCCGGGGATAATATCCAGCTCTGAAGCTATAGTTCTTTTTTTTCTCAATTTCCTATGATAATCAATGGCAAAACGATGTGCTTCATCCCGTATCCTTTGTAAAAAAAATAAACCAGCAGAATGTTTGGGCAGAATTTGGGGATCTGAACAGTAAGGTAAATAAATTTCCTCTAATTTTTTTGCCAGTCCTAACACCATCTGATTGTTGATACCACATTCTGCAAATGCTTTCTTGGCAGCAGAAACCTGCCCTTTTCCTCCGTCTACTACAATTAAATCTGGAAAATCCTGTTTTTCATTTATCAGACGAGTCATTCTTCTCTTTATTACTTCTTTCATGGCTTTATAATCATCAGGTCTTTGTACACTTCTAATTTTATATCGTCTATACTCACTCTTTTGGGGACGACCATTTTCAAAAACAACCATGGATGCAACCATATCTTTACCGGATATATTGGATATATCAAAAGCATTAATGTATACAGGTGGTTTGGGCAGGGAAAGATCTTTCTGAAGAGCTATAACACCATCTGAAAAAATAACTTTCTGCATTTTCTTTTGTTGTTTAAGTTCTTGTAATAATAATTCGGCATTCCTGGTACACATATCCATTAATTTTACCTTTTCCCCCCTTAAAGGGATTTTAAGTTCAACCTTCTTCCCTCTTTTCTTTTTCAGCCACTCCTGCAGTTGCAAAAAATCATCTGGGGTAAAAGGGAAGAGTATCTCTTTGGGTATAAATTCCTTCTTTAAATAATACTGTTTTACAAAGGCTGATAGTACCTGCATCTTTTCCATAGAATTCTGAATGGACAAAAAATAATGCTGCCTGTTAATCAGCTTTCCTTCTCGAACATTAAACACCATACCACAGGCATTCTTATCATCAGTAACTATGGTAATAAGATCACGATCAGCAGATGTTTTGTCAATAACATTTTGTTTAGTCTGAAAATGTTCAATGGCTTTTATTCTGTCCCGCATTTGCGCAGCTGCCTCATATTTTTTGTTACTGGCATACCTAATCATACTTTTCTGTAAATCCTTAATTAAATGCTTATTCTGCCCCCTTATGAAATCAACCACCTGATTGACTATTGTATTATATTCATCCCTGGAAATATATTCCTCACAGGGAGCGGTACATCTTTTAATATGATAATCCAGACAAACCTGATATTTTTTTTTCTTGATATTTTCCAAACTTAATTTATAATTGCAGCTGCGCACCGGAAAAATTTTTCTTACTGCAGCCATGAGTTCTCTGACTTGACCCGCCTCCGTATAAGGCCCGAAATATTTCGACCCATCCTTAATGATTTTTCTGGTAACAAAAATACGCGGATATTCTTCATTTGTAATCCTTATATAGGGATAAGATTTATCATCTTTTAAATTTACATTAAATTTAGGATGATGTTCTTTAACCAGATTGGCTTCCAGTATTAAAGCTTCGATTTCATTATCAGTAACTATCACCTCAAAATCTGTTACTTGCTTCATCATTAACCTGTGTCTGGAATCCTCTCTTTTACCCGGATTAAAATGAGAACGCAGTCTGGAACGAAGCGTCTTTGCTTTACCTACATACATTATTTTTTTGTTTTTATTTTTTAAAAGATAAACACCTGATTTACGGGGAATCCGTTTTAACTTTTCAGTTAAAACAGAATGATTTTCCCTGATTGCGGACATATTAATTTTCCTGCCAAATTTTTTTTACTAATTCTGGAAGAATTTCTCCGGACTGTCCCTGGATAAATACATCTGCTGTGTCGGAAATAACTGTTGGTTCTTTGTTTATCTCAATAACAAAACTACCATTTCTCTTTGCAATCACGGGAAGTGAAGCTGCCGGCTGAACCACCGCAGAGGTACCAATGGACAAAAACAATTCGCAATCTTCACTGGCCCTAAATGCTTTGCGTAACACATCCTGAGGGAGCATTTCTCCAAACCACACTACATCAGGCCGTATAAGACCACCACAGCTGCATCTGGGAAGTTCTCCCTTGTATATTTTACCAACCGAATCTGTAATTTTTCCACAATCAAGGCATTTACTTTTCATGATATTACCATGCAATTCCAGTATGAATGTACTGCCTGCTTTTCTGTGAAGATCATCAACATTCTGAGTAATTAAGGTAAAATCCGGTACAATTTTTTCTATTTCTGCTAAAGCATAATGACCGGGATTTGGTTTGACTTCTGATATTAATTTCTTTCTGTAATCATACCATTCCCACACAAGTTGAGGATTTCTCATAAATGCATCCATATTTGCCAATTCCTCGGGACAAAACTTCTTCCAGAGTCCTTCTTCACCCCGGAAGGTTGGCACTCCACTTTCTGCTGAAACCCCGGCTCCGGTAAGTGCAGCAATATTCTTATACTTTTTTATTTTTTTAATATCAGAATCTTTGATCATATATTATAACTCCCCTATAACTAAAAAGGCTTCCCGGTAGGAAGCCCTATTAAAAATCACTACTGATAAATTATACTCTGCAATTACTGTTTCTGTTCCTCAATTTTCGCTGCCTTACCTTTCAACTTCCGAATATAATAAAGCTTTGATCTGCGAACCTTTCCTTTACGTAAAACCTCAATTTTTGATATTTTTGGTGAATGAAGAGGAAAAATTCGTTCAACCCCGATACCACCGGAAATTTTCCTTACAGTAAAGGTCGAATTAATATTATTGCCATTTTTCTTGATAACCAATCCCTTAAAAATCTGTATTCTCTCTTTATCACCTTCTACAATTTTATAAGAAACAGAAACATTATCACCTGCTCTGAAATCAGGCATTTTATCTTTTAATTGATCTTGAGAAAAAGCACTCATCACATCCATTCCAATGAACCTCCCATAAATTTATAGATTATTATTTTTTTTAAACAAATCCGGTCTTTTCTTTTTTGTTCTTTTTTTTGCCTGTTTTTTCCGCCATTCTTCCACTTTTTTATGATGTCCGGATAATAATACATCCGGTACTTTCATACCCCGGTAATCCGGTGGACGAGTATAATGAGGATAATCTAATTCTCCTCTTGTGAGGGAATCACCCTCTGCAGAATCAAAATCACCCAGTACACCAGGAATCAATCTTACAACAGAATCAATAACTACAGCTGCCGGAAGCTCTCCCCCGGTTAACACATAATCCCCTATTGAAATCTCCTGGGTTGCAAGATTTTCCACTACCCGCTCATCTACGCCCCTGTAATGCCCACAGAGAAAAATTAAATTTTCCTTTTTTGAAAGAACCTCTGCTTCCCTTTGATTGAACAACCTTCCCTGAGGTGACATTAATATTACTTCCTCTTGATCAGCTGCAACCTCTTCAGATATCTTATCTACTGCTCTGAATAAAGGCTCCGGTTTCAGAATCATACCAGCCCCACCACCGTAAGGATAATCATCAATACTTTTTCTTTTATCATTGGTAAATATCCTCAAATCCCAGACCTTTAACACCACAATCCCTTTTTCCTGAGCTTTAAGCAACATACTCTCATTAAAAATGGACTGTATCATCTCAGGAAAAGCAGTTACAACATCAATCCGCATTATCTAATAAACCCTCAATGGGGTTAATGAACACCCTTTTGCTCTGAATATCAATCTGTTTTACAAACTCTTTAACAAAAGGAATTAACACTTCCTTTTTCCCTTTCCTAACAATAATAACATGTTGAAAACTACCTACCAGTATATCTTCAACAACACCAATCTTTCTCCCTGAAAGAGTTTCCACAATAAAACCATTTATCTGTAATAAAGGATACCCTTTTTCAGCAAAATTCTCAAAATCCTCTCTGTACACATATAATAAAGAACCCCGAAAAAATTCAGCACTATCTCTTGTATTGACACCAGAAAATTTCAATAAAATCCATTTATGCTGAAACCTTACACTTTCTATATGAAACCATTTACCTGTTCTGTCGCATTGTTCCACAAAAACAGTTTTACACTGCTTGAAGTATTCAGGCTCAACTACATAATAAAAAACCTTTAGCTCTCCAGCTAATCCATGAGGTTTTACAACTTTGCCTACAACAGCAAGAGCTCTATCCCCACCCATTATTTTTTATTTTTCTACTCTAAAATTTCAAGTACTGAACGTTTCCCTCGTTTTGCAGAAACAGCAGATAACAGAGTTCGGATCGCTTTTGCTGTCTGTCCTTTTCTTCCAATAACTTTTCCCAGGTCACCTTCACCAACTCTGAGTTCATACACTGTAGTTTTTTCTCCTTCCACTTCTCTTACATCAACAGCTTCTGGGTTATCAACCAGGTGTTTTGCAATAAACTCTACAAATTCTCTTAACATTATCCAATCCTCCATAATTAGTGTTCTAGTCCAATACTACTTCTATCTTAATTATACTACAACCTCAAAGCCCATTTATTTATTAATCACTATTTTATTTCTTTTCTTTAGTTTGTTTTTTATCCTTATCAGATTCTTTACTGGTATTATCCTTTTTATTTTCTGACTTTTTGGATGATTCAACTTTCTGAGTCTCTTCTTCTGCTTTCTCAGTGGTCTCTTTATCTTCTACTTGTTCTGCTTTCTTTTCTTCTGGTTTTTCTGTGGCTGCAGTTTTCTCATCCTGTTTTGCTTTTGTCTTTTCTGTCTCCCCAGCTTTCTCCTCTGTCTCCACTCCTGTACTGTTGGCTTCCTCAGCTTTTTCTACTTTTTTCTGATCTGCTTTTTTAGATTCATCATCCTTTTCGTCTTTTTCAGCAGTAGCTTCTTCTTCACTCTTTTTAGCTTTCTCTTGTTTCTTTTTCCCTTCTGACTTTAACTTCTCTCGCTTTTGCCGTTCTATCTGCAGTACTTCCCACTTTTTCATCTCTTCAGTAATCTTTTCTTCATCAAACCCCTTCTTTTTCATCCACCGTTTATACAAAATACCTTTACCTTTCAATAGATTGGAAACAGTATCTGATGGTATGGCTCCCTTATCAAGCCAATAATGTATACGTTCTTCATCAATGACAACTACTGGTTCTGCCGAAAGTGGATTATATCTTCCCACTGTTTCGATAAAACGTCCATCTCGCGGAGATCTTTGATCTGCTACTACTATCCGATAATAAGGTCTGTTTTTCCGTCCTCTTCTCGTTAACCGTATTTTTACTGCCAAAAAAATACCTCCTTTTTAATAATAATTAAAGCCCGATTGGCATCCCACCAGGTATATTCATAGATTTATTTCGCCCCATAGTTTTAACCAATTTTTTCATCATCTTAAATTGTTTTAGAAGTCTGTTAATGTCCTGAATTCTGGACCCGCTCCCCTGGGCAATGCGTTTTCTTCTGCTTCCGTTAATGATATTTGGCTTCCTTCTTTCTTCCACCGTCATTGAATTTATAATTGCTTCAACACCTTTTAAGGCGTCATCATCCACTTGTAAATTTTTCATTCCTCCTGCGCCAGGAAACATATTCATTAGCTGACTTAAAGGACCCATCTTTTTCACTTGCTGCAGTTGATCATAAAAATCCTCTAAAGTAAAACTGTTTTTCTTGAGTTTCCGGGAAATTTTCTCAGCTTTTTTGGCATCGATAGTTTCCTCAGCTTTTTCCACTAAAGTAATAACATCGCCCTGTCCCAATATCCGGGACGCCATTCGATCCGGATGAAAAACTTCCAAATCATTGAGTTTTTCACCGATGGAATTAAATTTTACCGGTTTATCGGTTACTGCCCGAATTGACATGGCAGCCCCACCCTTTGCATCACCATCAAGTTTGGTTAAAACTATACCACTAAAATCAAGATACTCCAAAAATATCTGAGCAGACGTGACAGCATCTTGACCAGTCATACTATCAGCAACATAAAGTATTTCTGCGGGATTAACTTCCTTTTTTATTTGCTTCAGCTCATCCATCATCTTATCGTCAACATGCAGACGTCCTGCTGTATCCAGTATTACCACATCATTCCCATTTTTCTTCGCTTCTCTAAGAGCTTTTTTAACTATCTTTAAAGGAGATTCCTTACGTTGGGAATAAACTGGTAAATTTACAGATTCTCCAATTTTCTGGAGCTGATCAATTGCCGCCGGACGTACAACATCAGCTGCAACCAGCAGAGGATTATGGTTATTTTTTCTAAGATAATTACCCAGTTTCCCGGCTAAGGTTGTTTTACCGGATCCCTGAAGCCCTGTAAGCATGAGTACCGACGGTGCCCCCCTTAATCGCAGGGAAGAGGTTTTTGATCCCAGTAAGTGGATCATTTCGTCATGGACTATCTTGACTACTTGCTGTCCTGGTGTAATACTTTTGAGAACCTCACTGCCTAAAGCTTTAGCTTTTACATCAGCAACAAACTTCTTGGCAACCTTATAATTTACATCAGCCTCAAGCAGTACTCTCCGTATCTCACGCATAGACTCCGCAATATTTTTTTCATTTAATTTTCCTCTACTGCGAAGTTTCCTTACAGCACCATCTAATTTTTCTATCAGCTCTTCAAACATGCCCTTATTCTTTTTTTAGCTTAAAAATTTATACAATAAATATATATTATGCAAGTATTTTTTTATAAATTTTAAAATAATTATCTAATTTTCGTCACTTTGCCCTGAATTACCACTCTATTTTCAGCAAAAAACTGAAGCACTTCCGAATAAATTTGATGTTCAACCTTTAATACACTATCGGCCAGACTTTTCGCTGTATCGTCATTTTTAACTTCAACGCATTTTTGAGCAACTATAGGACCATGATCATATTTATCATCCACTAAATGGACAGTTACTCCTGTAACCTTACATCCACTTTCTAATACTTTTTCATGTACATGATGACCGTACATGCCTTTACCACCAAAACAGGGGAGAAGTGCAGGATGAATATTAGTAATTTTATTTTTAAATTCCGTAATCACTTCAGAAGGAATTTTCTTCATATAACCAGCCAAAGCTATAAATGTAATCCTATGTTCTTTCAGGATCATTAACATCTTCTCTACAAAATCCTGTCTGTTATTAAACATTGAACGTTTGATGAATACAAATGGAATTTTATGCACTAATGCCGTCTTAACTGCTCCTGCATTTTTATTATTTGTCACTAATAATTTAACATCTGCATCTAACGCACCTTGTTTTATCTTATCCAAAATAGCCGAAAAATTAGATCCTCTTCCTGAGGCAAAAACTGCCAACTGTAATCTATCCATTAACACTATCTCCTTTTTTTTCTTAACAATATGATACAGTAAGATTTAATGCTGATTTCTCAGCATATGATATGTTTCCCAGGATTCATGAGTAAGACGAAAATTGCCCAATCCTGTCTCGTCAACAAAAATCAAATTATTCCCAAACCGGTAATAATACCATACCTCATAAGGTCTGCCATTAACCATATTGGGGTATCTTTTAATATCATCAGGAGGGCCCAATACTATATAAACTTCTCCCCTGTCAGTTAACCAACCTTCTCTACTATCCGAAAAATTTTTATTTGCAAACGCTACCCTAGTATAGTATTCCTTCTTTAACTCATTTACTTCTGTTGAGGGGGTCGGATCCCGTGAATCCCAGAATTGGTTAAAAAGTTTTTCCTTTTCCTTACTATTAATCATTTCTTTAATTTTTTTTGCAGGAGCAATATATTTTAGCTGTTCGATAGCAGAATTAATATCGATATTAAAGCTTGTCATTTGCATCCAATCCACGGAAAATTGTAACATTGTTTCTATAGTTTCTTCTTTTCCTTTGATTTTAAGATGCAGTTTATAATTACCACTATGGAGTTCTTTTCTTACTGCTCTTAAAAGTATGGTTGTTCTGAATCCTTTTAGCATTTCTTTATAATGATAAGTATTATAGGTATTATTGCTAAAATCTTTTATAAATAAACTGATATCAACTGAATCAATTTCTATATTATTGTATATATCAAATTTCAAATAGATTTCCTTTTGATCTTTATTATAGTTTGCAAATAAATTCGGTGTATAAACGGCTCCCTCTTCCTGAACAGTTTTATTTAAAAACAAAACATCACTTATACTGAAAGAAACATTATAATAATCAGGAATACTAATCTTCTTTTTTCTAATTCTGGTTGATCTACTGTCAACATCCATTAATTCAATAACTAAATGATAATCTCCTGGTGCCAGATAAAATAATTCATTTAAAGAACTAAATTCTTTTCTGCTGTTCGTTAATTGAAAATCCTGCACAGTAATCTCTTTTTTTCTGATCCTGGTTTCAATGACATTTTTATCCATGTCCAAAATTGTGAGAGTAAATTCATAACCTGCTTTATAAACACTGTCTTCAATAACAAATTGAAGCTCATCATAGGAAACATTAAGCAGAAAAGTTAATTTACATGTATCAGGAATCTGACTTATAATTCTGTAAATTGTATAATAAAATTGAGGATGCTCATTTTCCCTGTTTAGTGAATTTCCCGGAACCTGAGCAGTAATGTTATAATCAATACTACATATAAAAATAATTATTAACACTATAATGTATTGTCTGAAATATTTCATGACAACCTCCAATAAAATTTTTGATCTACACAAAATTTTTTGGTTCTATGTTGTTCTGCGTGGAGAAGAGTAATTAATAAAAATCGAATTTGCCACGGATGTACCCCGTTGAATATACTTTCACTTAAAAATGCCTTGAATCTATTTACGTTATCCAATGGGATGAACAATAGATAAACACTGATTTAATAAAAAAAACGCTTGAACTTAAATTTTTCCTTTTCGAAATTTACAGTTAACCCAACTTTCATTTCTTTTACTTTTAATTCATTAAGTAGTTGATATATTTTTCCTAAAAGACCATACCCAAGTATATAATAAATTTCAAAGGCAGAGCCTATTATGCCTCCTGTTATTTTTTCATCTAACAAACTCTGATACCCTCTAAATCATACACTGAACTGTCAACAATCTTAACCTTATAAAATTCTCCTGTTTCTACTCCTTCTTTTACCCAAACCGTTTGATCTATTTCCAATGCATCCCCTTCAGAACGCCCAAAATACATCTCACTATCTGTATCATATCCATCTATCATTACCAGGAATGTTTTTCCAATATATGAGTTGTTTATTTCATATGAAATGTCATGCTGGATTTCCATTAGTTGGTTATGTCTTTCAAGAGCTGTCTCTTCATCTACCTGTTTATTAAACCTGATAGCTTTTGTGCCTCGTTCCGGAGAAAAAACAAAACAACCCACCCTGTCAAATTGTACTTCTTCTATAAAATCAAGAAGTTCCTGAAAATCTTCCTCTGTTTCACCTGGAAACCCAACTATCAATGAAGTCCGTAGAACTAAATTAGGAATACCATTTCGTAGTTTTTCTATCAGATCGTATATTTTCTTTTGATTGGAATTTCTACCCATGGCTTTTAAAATATGACTGGAAATGTGCTGCAAGGGGATATCGAGATAGCTGCATATTTTTGGTTCACTCCCAATGATATGGATAAGCTCATCTCCAACAGAATCCGGATAAGCATATAAAATTCTAATCCATTCCAAGCCTTTTACAGTAATTAATTCATTAAGTAATTTTACTAAATCTATTCCGTTAGATAAATCCGATCCATAGGCAGTTGTATCCTGAGCAACAAGATGTAGTTCTTTTACTCCTTTATCCACCAACATTCGTGCCTCTGCTGCAATGTCATTCAAAGGTCTGCTGCGATAATGTCCTTTAATGGCCGGAATTGTACAAAATGTACAAGTATGATTACAGCCATCAGCAATTTTAATATAAGCAGTATGCTTATAATTTGAAATTAACCGGGTTTTCCAGTCTTGAAGGGAATATTTATAATGTGATCCAATAAAAAATTTTCCCATTTCTTCAAATGGTTCTACCCCCCAGAAACCATCCACTTCAGGGATTTGTTGTGCAAGCTTTTGTTGATATCTTTCTGATAAACATCCCCAGACATACACTTTTAAATTAACATTCTTCTTCTTCAATTCCACTGCCTGAAGAATTGTATCAATTGATTCTTGCTTTGCTGACTGGATAAATCCACAGGTATTTATCAATAAAATATCTGCCTCATCTGAATTGCTTACAAGTTGAAATTCATGGTCTTTAAGTATACCTCCGAAAATATCAGTATCAACTTCATTTTTGGGGCATCCAAGGGTAAGCAACAATACCTTTTTTCCATATTCTTTACAAATTTTTACCAATCAATGCGCCTCCAAAAGTCCATTTACAAATTCTTCTGCATTAAACTCAACCAGATCCTCAATTGTTTCTCCCACCCCTACCCATTTGATCGGTATATTGAGTTTCTTTTGAATGGCTACTACTATGCCTCCTTTTGCTGTACCATCCAATTTTGTTAAGGCTATATCAGTAACACCTACCGCTTCGGTGAAAACCTTTGCCTGGGAGATCCCATTTTGTCCAGTGGTCGCATCCAAAACCAGAAGCACTTCCTGAGGAGCTCCCTGCATTCTTTTACCAATCACCCTGTGTATCTTTTTCAGCTCCTCCATAAGACCTTTTTTATTCTGCAACCTTCCCGCTGTATCAATAATTAAAATATCCTTTTTCCGAGCTATAGCTGCATCCATGGCATCATAAGCAACTGAGGCAGGATCTGCCCCTGAGACTTGCTGTATCAAATCAACCCCTGCATTTTTACTCCATATGGAAAGCTGTTCTGCAGCTGCAGCCCGGAATGTATCGGAGCAGCCCAATAATACTTTTTTCCCTTTATTTTTATACCAATATGCCAGTTTACCAATAAGCGTTGTTTTTCCTGTACCATTAATCCCGACTATCATAATCACATGAGGCTTGATATTTTTATCCGGCTCTCTGATTTTGTTTTCTGAAGGAAAAACTTCTATTAATGCCTTTTTTAAAATTGACAACAGATCTTCTTTGCCTTTCTGGGGATTGTCAATAAATTCCTCTTGAACATCTTCTATAATCTTTAAGGCACTCTCTACTCCTATATCACTCTCAATAAGAATTTCTTCCAGATTTTCCAGCTCAGCTTCATCAATTTTTTTCTTTTTACCAAAAATAGTTGAAACTCTGTATAACAACCCGCTTCTTGTTTTTGATAATCCTTTTCTTAATTTTTCGGAAGGTTTTACCATCTTATTGCTACAATCCTTATACTTTCATTTCTTTATTACTATCATTTACTATATATTTATTATTTTTATTAACTTTATAGTGCTCTATAAAACGCTTAAAATAAATCCAGGTTGAATATAAAGTAAGTATTATTGCCAGCCAAAGCATTATCCACATAAAAGGATATATGTGAAAAATAAAAAGAATAAGTGTCATCCCGATTGCAAAAGCTGAAATCTTTCCGGGAATACTGGATTCCAATATCTTTTTTTTGTGTTCAATAATAATAAAACTGAAAAGTAATACCATAGTTTCCCTGATAACAACAATTATAAAAAACCATATTGGAAATGTATAACGTGGAGAAATAATCAAGAATAACATCAATCCGACAAAATTTATTTTATCAACCACTGGATCAATTATCCTTCCTGCATCAGACTGTAAATTCCATTTTCTGGCAATGTATCCATCTAAAAAATCACTGAATCCGGATAATAAAATCACCACTAAAGCAAAAATCTTTTGCTCCTGAGAGAGTAAATAAAAAATAGGTAGCAACAATAAAAGTCTCAAAAAACTAATAATATTAGGTATTGAAAATATATTATTTTTCTTCATTTTATTCCAAACACTTTTGCTGCGTTATAGATTAATTTTGGATGCTTAAATAAAACTTTTTTAAAAATCTGATATCCACTGCGTTTTTCAGGAGGAATAGGTAATAGCAGTTTTGCAATTTTGTTAAAATCCATATCTGAAAATTGTGAAACAACCTTTTTTATTTTATATGATCTATCATTATTTTTCCCTTCTTTTTTATACCACTTTTTTTGATACTCTTCAAGTCTCTTTGCTGAGACATTTCCTTCATTAACTGCCTCTGCTGCTACCGTACCTGCAATATCTCCTGCAATCATACTATTTATTATTCCTCCTCCGGTAAAGGGGTTAATCTGAAAGGCAGCATCACCAACCAACATAAATCCATTTCCAACAATTTTGGAGGGAGAAGGGCCGGATGTCACTGCCCCAGCTGTCATAGATAAAATAGAAGAATGAGGATATTTTTTTTCAATAAAGGCATTAAGATAACCCAAGGCATTTTTTCTTTTTGTTTCCCCTGAATCAATACCTAACCCTACATTAGCGATACCATCACCTTTGGGAAACACCCATACATAACCACCCGGAGCAATACTGTTACCTAAATAAAACTCCACACACTCGGGATCGATATCAATATTAGCTAACAGCATCTGAAAACATGGAAGTATATACGATTTCTTTCTCATGATATTAATCCCTGCCCATCTGCTAATCTGTGACTCTATTCCATCTGCCCCGATAACAACAGAGGCATTAACCACTTTTTCTTCACCCATTCTTTCTACTTTTACCCCTGTTATCTGATTATTCTTTCTGACAACTCCACTAACATAAGCCCTGGTTAAAAGTTGTGCTCCTGCACTAACTGCCTTCCCAGCCAACGCTAAATCAAAAATTTTTCTATGAAGTATTAATCCTTTTTCCCCAGGAAAAGACATAACCTCAGTACCATCCGGGGATACAAATTTACTCTTAGTAATTACCTGAGCAATCCAGGAGTCATCAACCTCAATTAAATTTTTTAATCCCAGTTCCGAAACCCCCTCTGCACATCGAACCGGTACCCCTATATCCCGTTTTTTTTCCAGAACCAGAACTGAAACCCCCTGATCAGAAGCCGCTCTGGCAGTAGCAGAACCTGCCGGTCCTGCTCCCACAATGATTATATCATATTTATTCTTTAATTTTGTAATTCCATCACCTTCTATGCAACATTTTTAACTCTCTCATTTATCACAATTGCGCCCACAGGACACGCATCAAAACACCAGTAACAATATCCGCAGTTTTCATTATTGACAAAAATGTTATTCTCTTTCATAATTATTGCACTGGAGGAGCATACTCCAACGCATACCCCACAAAAATCACACCTATTTTCATCAATTTCTATTTTCGTATTGGACATAATTAACTGCTCTTTAAGCTTGGATAATTAAAATTAAATCTCTTATAATAATATAATTTTGTCATTAAAAATACAAATACAACAAGAACAATATACCAGAGATTAAAAATGCAAATAAGAACAGTTAATATAGCAATTGAAAATTTTGTTGCCTGTAATGACATGGAAATATCTTTTTTAAAATAACTTCTAATAAAAAACGGTACTACCAAGACAGCCGGAATACCTAATAACCAATCCTTAAAATATAAGGCTGATAAAAGAGCAGTAATTTCCAGTACTAGAGCTGTAATTACAGAGAATTTAATACCATATTTAACACTGAAAGTTATCTTATTGGTCTCCCTGTCTCCTTTAATATCAGGAAGGGTTGTATTAATATACAAAGCCAAAACAGCAAAAAAATAAGATATCCCCTGTATTGGGAAAATTAATTTCTCATAAACCATGCTCCATCCCAGAGAATAAATAATATATCCACCTATCCCATTTACCAACATCCCTCCCAAAGGAGTATCCTTGAATTTTGCAGGAGCAAAATTATACAAATATCCCGCTAATATAAAAAGGACGATTAATCCTAAACCAATACTCTTATCCAGGATAAATCCTGTTATCACGCCCAGAAAAATTATACTTCCTGCTTCCATCCAGGCCGCTTTTATGGATATAACTTCTTTAGAAAGTAAAAAAAATTTTTGGTTAATCTTATCGGTCTCTAAATCCTGAATCTGATTTAAAATATACGCACCCCCCATAATCAAAGTCACAGCGGTAAACATCAACAAAGCTGACCGATACTTCAAATAGACTCCCCCCTCATCAGATCTTTCTGCACCCCAAGAACCTGCTAAAAGGAATATCCATACCGGATACATAAGTACTGGTCGTGCTATAAAAATATAATCAAAGAACCGTATAATTTTTTTCAATGCTTGAAACCTTATGAAAACTAATATGAAATGAATTGGTGGTCCCTGTCCCACGTAAGCTAAACACAACAGTTACCACTGCTCAGAAAATTCATCCTTATTTTTTTGTAACACAATGGGATTGGAATAGATCCATCCCTTTCTTCTTTTAAATACTTCTATCCGGTAAACCCCCTCTTTTTCAACTTTTATGAACAAATCCTTCCCCTTTTGGGATCTGATAACTTTTCCATCACACAGCAATCGAATTTTACCCGGAGAAGGAGTAGAAACATACAATTCCGCATAGGGGCTTACATTGATTCTACTTCCCATTGGATATCTTTTCCCTGATTTTTCACAGTAGAACTCAAATCCCCGGGCATCGCCCAAGTAATAATTGGAGACAAAACATCTGCCCAGAGACAAGGCTTGATACACCTGCTGTTCAGCTTCTTTAAAGGATAATTTATCTCCATTGTTCCTTAAAGATTTTTCCGTAAAAAAATGAGTCCGAATCGATTTAAACTGAACTTTATAAGGATATATCTCAAATTTAATAAATCCTAATATTTTCATTACATAGGCATGAACATCAATTCCCCCAACACCTACCACTCTTCTTTCCTTATTTAATTTATCCCATCTCTGTAAAATCTCCCATACCGGAAACCGGATTGAACGCAAAGGATGCCATACCCTCCACAAAAAATTACTCCTGGTAACACCTTCCAGCCATTCAGAAATCTGATTCCAGATCTCAATACCATCAAATCCTTCCGCATCCCAGGCAGTCCAGGGATAAGGAGGATAGGCTTCAATACTGTTTCTTTTCTCTGCTGGATGAGCAATAATTCCGATTCCGCCTTTGCGTTTAACTTCTTTTACATATTCCTGAGCAGATATTCCGGCTTTGACTTCTTTATCAAGACGAAATGCAAGGTAATGATTTATTTCATCCGGATCATTGATTTCATACCCAATAAGTACTAAAATATTATCATACCATCCTTCCAGACCTCTACGTTTCGGTTCCAGGGTATGATGGTCAGTAAACATAAGAAAATCAAGTCCTTTCTGTTCTCCAATAGGTACAATTTCCGATATAGGTAATGATCCATCCGAAAAGGTTGAATGAAGGTGAATAGCACCTACTGATTCATACAATTGTTTATTCTCCTTTTTTACCAACGTATCAGTACGGTTCCGCATAAAGCTCCTAAAAAGTCAAAAACTAAATCCTTCCAACTGAATATTCTCTTTCTTTCACGATCATACATCTCTTTTATAAAACCCAAACTCATGGAAAAGACAAAACCTGCCCTTCTGCTCTGATTTCTGTACAATCCATAATCATAATAGCTAAACCATTGTGCATAGCTGGCGCAATAAAAACTTGCCACAAAATGTTTCAATTTATCTTTTCCCAACCAATTATCTTCTATTATTTTGTGATTATTATGGGCTGATTCAGGTATTTGATCCTGACATATACCTCTCTGTACCAAGATGAAAAACTGACAGAATATAAACAGTATAACTAATTTTCTCAACTATAATCCCAATTCTGTATCAATAGACTGCATGGCTTTTAGAGATATTTGCATAAATTCATCCAGTGGGATACCCAGCTTTTCACAACTTTTAATTTGATCCCTGTCTGCTCCGGCAGCAAACCGTTTATCCTTGAAACGGCGTTTGAGAAAACCAACATCAACCTCTTTCAATTTCTTGCTGGGATGCATTAAAGTTGCTGCTACAATAAGACCGGTTATAGGATCAACTGCAAACAGGGCTCTATCCAGGGTACTTTCTATGGGAACATGACCCGGATGAGCTTTTATGGCATGAATTGCTTCCTCTGGTACATCCTCAACAGAAAGGATCTCAGCAGTACGAAATCCATGATTCTGAAAATCATTTACGGTTTCATCATAATCTAAATCATGTACAAGTCCGGTCAAAGCCCAGAGTTCACTATCCTCTCCTAATTTTTCAGCAATACTTTTCATCACAGCCTCTGTTGCATACATGTGTTTTTTTAAATTATTTTTCGAAACATACTTTTCAATTAATTCTAATACTTTTTCTCGTGTCATTTTATACCTCACAATCAGAATGAAAATTTAATGGATGCCACTGTATACCCATTTAACCTTTGAGGACTGAATGAAAGATCCGGGCCGGTATCAAATTCAAACAGGCTGGCATCCACATAGGCATCTATTACATTCAAAAGATGAACAGCAAAAAGCCACCAAAGAAATCTGCTCTTGATATCCCGGTAAAATTCCCGTTCATCTTCTGAACTGCTCTGAACCAGTTGTTGATTATAGTACACTGCATTGCCTGCAAGTGCTGCTTCTCCCCCAAAAACCAGAATTGCTTTAAATATCTTTCCATTATATAACTGGCCCAATCCAGGTAAAACAGCTGATCGTATGACAGCAGTTGTGGGTGATACATTTTCTCTTTTTTCATAGTCCAATGAATCTGTTTCACTCTGTGCAAAACAGTATCCATATAAAACAACACTAAAGAGAAGAAAAACAATACGGATATTTTTACCTCTTTTAATTATTCTGTAATACAAGCAATACATTCTATTTCTATCAATGCATTCTTAGGAAGTGCTGCCACCTCAATTGCAGATCTGGCCGGCGGATTATGCTTAAAAAAAGTGGCATATATCTTATTGAACTCATTAAAATCATCTATATTTTTCAGATATACCGTCACCTTTACTACCTCATCAAGAGAGGATCCAGCCTCAGTTAAAACAGCTTGTAAATTTTTAAGTGCCTGCTCTGCCTGCAACTTAAAACTTGAACTAATTAATGAGTTCTTTTTAGGATCAAGGCCAATCTGGCCTGCACTGAAAAAAAGATCTTCACAATCAGTAATGATACCCTGGTTATAGGGACCAACTGCTTTAGGCGCCTGATTTGTATGGACTGCTTTTTTGCTCATACCTGTAATCCTTTTGTTTTAAAAAACTTATTCTTCTTCATCAATGTCTTCATATTTGGCATCTTCAATATCCTCATTGTCAAAATTTATAGGCTCATTTTTTTGTTTTCCTCTAATCTCACTTTTACGGATTTCATTCTTAATAAGCGACTTTATAAAGATATATCCAAAATAACCAATTATCAAAAATAAAAAAAATCTAAAAAACATAGTCTGACTACCTTTTTCTTGGTACATAAAATTTTATGCCGGAGGGTGGATTCATTATCAGATGTACTAAATCATCCAAATCCTCCTTGTTATTAACAAAATCTATCTCCTGGGTATTGATAATCAACAGGGGTGATTCTGAATAAGCGAAAAAAAACTGATTGTATGCCTCATTTAATTTTTTAATATAATCTCTGGAAATATTTTTCTCAAAAGATTTCCTGCGTTTTTTGATGTTTGACATTAAACTGTTAGTATCAGACTGAAGATAGATAACCAGATCGGGCGCAGTCAGCTCTTTTTCCAATAATCTTGCCACCCGTGTATATAGCCGTAAATCCCTGTCGTCTAAATTTAAATTGGCAAAAATCCTGTCTTTTTGAAATATATAATCTACAATCAGATAATCGTGAAAAAGATCCCTCTGGGGTATATTAACCAATTGCCGGTATCTGTTCAACAAAAAATAAATCTGGACCTGGAAATTAAAAGATTCCGGATCCTTGTAAAAATCCTCCAGATAAGGATTCTTCTCACTCTCTTCCAGTATAAGTCTTCCCCCCAGTCGCTTATGAAGCAGTTTTGCAAAACTGGTTTTACCTACCCCGATTACTCCTTCTACAGCAAAATAATAATGCCGATTCAAAAAAAACTCCTTGCAAAAAAATTATTTTTTATATAATCTGACTTTGGATGTATCATTACACTCCTGCATAACCTCAACAACTTTTTGATTTTTCCCGGGAAAAATCAAATTTGGATCAAGTTCAGATAAGGGTTTCAATACAAACATCCGTTTGGCTAATAATGGATGGGGTACCTGTAGCTTATCCATAGAAATCTGCCGGTTATCACATAAAAGTATGTCGATATCAAGTGTACGTGCTTTCCACTTACCAATTTCTTCTATCCTTCCATTTTGTTTCTCAATGTTTCTGCATTCTTCCAGCAGATCAACACAATCAAGTTCTGTATCTATCATAATAACCTGATTTAAAAATAAATCCAAATTTTTATTTCCCCAGGGATCGGTTTCATAAATCGAAGAAGATTTCAAAACTTCAGTATCTTCTAAATTATTGATCGCCTTAACAGCTTTCTTAAGATATCTTTCTCTGTCACCGCTATTGGACCCCAGGCTTAAAAAAACATTCATAATTATAATCTTTACTGACTTAATTTATTCAAGTTATAAAAAATACACTAAATTGTCAATTAAAAAGCTTGGTCAATTAAAACAATTGATTGATTTTCATCAGTATTTTTTTTAAATTTGTTTTTTACTTGGAATTAGTAAAGATATAATTATCTTATAGAACGGTTAATTAATATAAAAACATACAATTTAACAAAGATGACATTAGATAATAAACTAATTTTATTTTACATTCTTTTGTTTTTTATATTTTCTTCCCACTCAAAAGGTGAGGAAGAAAATGATAAATGGCATAAACTGCAGCAGGATTATATTGAGATCAGGTGTAAAGAAAAAGATATTAATAATGGCAAAAGAATTATGGGCTTTGCCTATAAAAAATTTTCTAATATATCTTCTGATCTGGGGTTTATTCCTAAAAAAACAATACAAATAATAATTGCTCCTTCTAACATTACATTTTACCAAATAACTGGCAATAACATGCCTGAATGGAGCAGTGGAGCTGCTATTCCATCTCAGGGAATAATTTTGTTAAAATCGCCGCGTATCACAAATCCTGATGTGAATTTAGAAATAATTATAGTCCATGAATTAACCCATATTGGACTATACCAGGCAACAGGAGGAAAGAACCTTATGAAATGGTTTGATGAAGGTTTTGCCCAGTATTATTCAGGGGAATTGAATATGAATGCTAAAATTCATATGGCAAAACGTCTGTTGACGAATAATTTTCTAACGCTGAAAGAAATTGATGAAGTGCTTACTTTCCAGAAATCTGAAGCTTCACTTGCCTATCAGGAAGCACATGCTGCAGTTTTATATTTAATTGATGTTGGAGGGTTAGAGGCTGTACAGTTGGTGATTGAAAATATTTATCAAACCGGAAACATGGATCAGGCCCTGAAGGCTGCCCTTGGTATAGGATTTGAAGAATTTGAATCCGAATGGATTGCAGCCATGAAAAAACGTTATCTCTGGCTGGTAATATTTGATTATCGCCTTATAATAAGTATATTATTTATTATACTGTTTTTCTCAGCATATTTAATGAAAATAAGAAATACCAGAAAAATAAAACAAAACTGGGAGAAAGAAGATATTGAAAATTCTCAAACAGATAAAAAAAATTTCCTGGATTAAAAAAATTCAATACCATGTTGAGTTAATCATTTTAAGACTATTCATGCTGTTAATCTGGTCCGGAAATCCCGGAGGACTGCAACGAGGAGCTGAAATATGCGGATGGTTTGCTTTCAAAGTATTGGGAACAAGAAAAAAAGTAGTGCTTGATAATCTTCGGAAATCATTCCCGGAAAAGAATGAACAGGAGATAATGGATATTGCCTTTAGAACTTATATAACCTTTACCAAAACTGTTATTGATTATATACGATTTCCAATATTGAATAAAAGAAAAATCCTAGAAATGTGCACAATTGAAGGGAAACAACATTTAGATTGGGTACTTGAGAACGGTAAGGGGGCAGTAATGGTGGCTGGTCATTTCGGAAGCTGGGAACTCATGGGAGCAGCACTGTCTCATATGGGATATCCCATCTCCTATCTGGTGGGAGAACAGCATAACAAACTTGTTGATGATATTATGAATGAATACCGGGAATTGATGGGCATACATATTATCCATATGGGAGTAGCAGTAAGAGGTGTCATTCGCACTTTGAGAAACAATGGCATGGTAGCACTCCTGGCGGATCAAAATGCAGGCAAAGAAGGTATTTTTGTTGATTTTCTGGGAAGAAAAGCTTCTGCACACCAGGGACCAGCGGTTTTTGCTTTGAAAACAGGAGCACCCATTATATACGGCAGCATTATCTATCAGCCCGGGGGTAGATATAAAATCAAAATTAAATTATTAACTTTTGAAAACCTGACAACATTAACAGCAGAAAATATCCATACAGTCACACAGGCTCATCTTAACCTGTTAGAAGAATCTATTCGAAAAAATCCCGATCACTGGTTCTGGATGCACAGACGTTGGAAAACCAGACCCCCGGAAGAAAGAAAAAAACAAAAGAGATAGGATTATTATGAAAAAAGTTTTAACCTATGGTACATTTGATTTGTTTCACTACGGACACTTAAAAATACTACAAAGAGCAAAGGAATTGGGGGATCATCTGACAGTAGCTGTTTCATCAGATGAATTTAACTCCATAAAAGGCAAAAAATGTGTTTATCCTTATCAGCATAGAGCTGCTATTGTACAATCTATTAAGTATGTCGATAAAGTTATCCCGGAAAACTGCTGGGAACAAAAAATTGACGATATAAAAAAACACAGAATAGATATCTTTGTAATGGGTAACGACTGGGAGGGGAAATTTGATTTTTTAAAAGACTATTGCCAAGTAGTTTATTTAAAAAGGACAAAAAACATCTCAACCACACAAATTAAGGGAACTTTTAATAAAAATAACAATCCATAAAGTACGCATAATTCTTTAAAATTTTACAATACATAAATATAAAATTTTCTGCTGTATTAACATTATGTTCATTAAATCTGTTAAATACATTACTGCTCTTAATTATAATTAATTAAGGAGATGTTTGAGGTTTCAATTGGTGAATTAGTAACTATACTCCCTATCAAACTGAAAAAAAACACAAGAAAAAAATAAATGCTTATTCTACATAGCAAAGATCTATTCGATACCAATAATAAAACCTTTGGTTCAGTATTGCAATCAGGCAAATATTGATTATAGATTTTATATTTCAGAAAAAGTTGAAAGAAATTTTCCTGAAGAATGGGATAAAGAAAAAAAGATAGGATCAATTGCTCAGGCAAAAAAATATGGTTATTAAAATTTCATGAACTTATGGATAAAAAAATAATTGAATATATAAAAAATACAGATAAATCTAATCTCAAAGTTTTAGATACAATTGATATAACACCTCTGCTACATTTGTCAGATATTATGATATCAGACAAAATAATCTGCTTCCTGATAAGAAAAAGCCTGCTAATCTTTTCAGAAAATATCAGGTCCTGTTCCATTCATTCTTCAGAAAGGGATATTTGAGATAAACAATATTGTTAAACACGTTATTTTAATAAAATAAAGGGAAATAAGATGCCTAAAAAAATAAAGTTACAGGGGGAATATGCCAGTTTAGCAAATAAAATGCTCCATGATGTAACAGAAATTTTAGAACAGGAAAATATTCATTATGTTTTAGAGGCAGGAACATTACTGGGGATTGTCAGAGAAAACCGGTTATTGCCCTGGGATCATGATCTGGATATTACCATACCAAGTAATCAATGCAGTTCTTTACTAAAAATCAGGTGGAAATTCTGGAAAAAAGGATATCGAACCCGAATTAGAAAATTTACCAGAGATATTGGCCCCATTAAAAAAGGTATGCCGCGTATCCTGAAAATCCGGACCACAAAATTTTTATTTATAAAAGATATCAATCTTATGGATATATTTATTAAGTATCCGGTAAAGGATGAATATCAATGGACAGTTTCAGTAAAAAGACCGGTTCTCAAAGCAACTCCGAAACATTTTTATGATGAACGAACTCAAATTTTATATAAAGGAAAAAAATACTATGTCCCCCTTGATTATAAAGGATATCTTACGTATCATTATGGAAACTGGAAAGTTCCGGTAAAAGAATGGAACTTTAGAACAGATGATAATTGTGTAAAAAAAGAATTGTAAACAAACCATGAATATTTATTACTTCGCAAACAGTATTTATCAATTCCCATATGCTTTACCCATTTATAATCAGATAGGTGGGATTTTTGTGGTTAGTACCATAAAAAAATACTACCATTTTAAACGTTATCTGCGGGGGGTGGCAAAATTTAAAGAAAAAACATTTTTAAATACTCCCAGAGTAATAATAGTTCCCCGAAATGAACTATATAAACTTGAAGGTATTATTCTGTTTATGGCTAATTCGATCAATCCGGAACATGAATATAAAAATGCGATAACTATATTTCAAGAACACGGAGCCAGTGAAAAAAAATACGGAGGAGGAAAAAGCATTGCCGGGAAAAAACTTATGAAATATGATTATATATTTCTTTCAGGTCCAAAAAACAAAGAAAAATTAAAAGATTCCAATCTGGATATTCAGGAAGAAAAACTTATCAATATCGGCGGACTGCGTTTTGATGACTATGTAATGGGTAATATAGACCGGGATACTGAAATGCAACGATTAGGAATCAAAGACCGGACCCGAAAAAATATATTATATGCACCAACCTGGCGTTTCGGTAACGGAACCTTCAGAAAATATGCGTTTCCTTTTATAAAGGAAATTACAAAAAAATATAATTTTATCATCCGTCCTCATTATCATGACCGCCGCTATGGTTCATTTGTGTATTATCTCTCAAAATTAAAGGGAATCAGGCATCTCTACTTTTCTCAACCAGCAAATCTGATTAAACATGATACTTATTTTGCATTTGCTGTTTCTGATCTCATGCTGAGCGATGTCTCTTCGGTTATTTACGAATATTTAATAACCAGAAAACCTATCATTATTGTGCAAAATGATTTCAAACAGCGGCATTCTATGCCTGATAACATGAATATATTAAAACATGTCGATATATATGATGGAAAAGAAAACATTGTGAAGCTAATTGATAAAAATCTTAATAACTATTATGAAAAACAAAAAATATATGAAATGTTACTTAATGATTGTTTTTATGCTACACGAGGAAACTGTGTTGCCAATGCTGTTTCATTCTTAAACTCCTTAAAAGGAAAATTTTATGAAAAAATCTCAAATGTTACTTGACAGAATACGAAATTCCACTATACATCCTCTGATTACAAAAATTGGCAAGAAAATTGAAAAAAAACACTTTAACAGGAACCCCATCATTATCGGAGCCAGTCCCAGATCCGGCACCACTCTTCTTTTATCAATTTTAGATGCATATCCTAATATACATTCCATACAGAGGCAAACCTATGCCTTTACCAAATGGACTGAAAATGAAACTTCCATACCCCCCCGAATAGACAGGCTGTACCGGGAATTTTTACGACATAGAATTTCTCCGCAGGCAACAAGATGGTGTGAAAAGACACCTAGAAATATAGGATACTTTGATAAAATATTAAACTATTTTAATGAAAATGTAAAACTTATTAATATGATCCGGGATGGGAGAGATGTGGTTACTTCAAAACACCCTTTGCATAGACCGGATCAATACTGGGTTTCTGTTGATCGATGGGTTCATGATGTAAAAGCAGGGCTTAAATTTAAAGATCACCCCCAGGTATTTACCATTCAATATGAAAATTTAATATTTAATTTTGATCAAGAAGTTAAAAAACTTAGTCAATTTCTAAATGAAAGCTTTATTCCTACAGACCGATCCTGGAAAGAAAAAACTTCAGTTAAAAAAAGTAAACACTGGGCAGAACCGATCCAGGATCTTCATGCCAGATCTATTAAAAGATGGAAAAAATCAGAACATAAAAAACGGATAGAAGAATTCTCACAGACCCCTGTGGCAAAACAGTTATTGAAAGAATTGGGGTATGAAATTTAGCTTTATAAATGATACTGTACTTTTTAGGCATACCCACAAGACATCTCTCTGAACAGTGAAATTTCAGAACAATCAAAATTGATCCATATTGACTTTCATCTGTTATTTCTGAATACATGGGGAGAACTGTATAATTTACCTATACTATTTCAGCCGTATCTGGGATATGTATAATTATTTAATAATAAGATAAATCGTAAAGTATTTTTTTTCCTATGGTAGCCGAATAACATTCAGCCCTTCTTCCTGGAAAAAATTCAGTATATTAATTGATGGTCAAATGATAAATACTCAGTTTAAAGGTGATCCGTTCAGAGGTTCTTTAGTAATATTATATTTTGGAGTGAAGTATAAATTATAAAAAACTTTATCGAGACTTATTCAACAATTCCCCTGTTATTCCAGTTAACTTCTCTCACTTCAAAATTCTTACCTATAGTGGGTAAAAACCTGCTTATTTGAGTGGTAAAAACATTGATATTACTACTGGTGAAAAACTGATGTTTCTTTTGTCCTGTTTGTTCTTTTTGCTCTGTGAGCCTTTTTTCATTTCGATAGCGGTTCAGAACCGATACCGCCTGTTTTGCCACCGGATGGGTAGGATCAATAATAGAAACATTCTCTCCTATTATTTCTTGAATGACTGATTTCAGAAAGTGGTAATGAGTACACCCCAATACCAGCTGATCAACTCTTTTTTCTATCATAGGAGTTAAATACTGTTTAAGCAGGAATCGGATTTCAGGGGTATCAATATTACCCTCTTCCACTTGTTCTACCAGACCCGGGCAGGACTGATGAACGACTTTAACGTTTCGCGCATATTTCTCAATTAATTTTTCATACGGTCTACCCTGAAAAGTTGCCTGGGTAGCGATTACTCCAATTATCCCGGAACGGGTTTTTTCTATGGAGGGCTTAACAGCAGGTTCCATGCCCACAAATATTATATCAGGAAATTGTCTCCTTAAATAGTATAGAGCAGCAGCAGAAATGGTGTTACAGGCAATAACAACAATATTTACTCCCTGATTAATAAGAAACCGAGTAATTTTCTCCGAAAACTCTCGTATTTGCTCCTGAGAACGAGGCCCATAAGGAACATGTATTTGATCAGCAAGATAATAACAAGTTTCATGAGGAAGTAATATCATTAATTCTTTATAGACACTTAATCCCCCTATCCCAGAATCAAAGACACCTATCAAAATTCTGCTCCCTATTTGCATTATTTATCTATCTTTTTAATATAACTATATTACTCATATCATCAACTAAAAAAATATCCGGATTCAAGAAGTTTTCTAATTTTAAAAGCTATTGAACACTAAATCCGTACCATAATTATCAATTGATTTTTTCCATACTCCTTTTCTCCCTATTGCTCATCATCTTCCTGAGTGATCTTAATTGTTCGTATGAAAGCATCTTTACCACTGACAATGGTAGTCTCAGAACTCTTACATTCAGGACAGGTAAATGAAGGTAAAAGCAAATGATACTGAGGATCCTCTTTTACTGTAATATCCCCCTCATATCCGCATTTATTACACTTTATTCTCCCCTTAATTTTCCTAAATTTAATTTCAGCACCTTCTGCTATAGTAGATTCAAATCCGGTTTTAATCCAGAATTCAACCTGATCCTGTCCGAGAAAGGTCAGTTCTCCAATTTCAATCTCTACAGAATCTACTTTTACTGCATTCTGTTTTTCAGCTTCTGCTAAAACTGTTTTAACAATTGATTGTCCGATAGATGCTTCGTGCATTTATTTCTCTTTTATATTTAATGCCTGGATCAAGTCCGGTACTCCTTCACCGGTTCTGGCATTGGTGTAAACCGTTTTTATTCCGGGTCGCACTTTTAAAGCATCCACCCGGAACTGATCTAAATCCACATCCATTGCTTCTGCCATATCTTTTTTATTAATGACAGCCACAGTAGCATTCTGGAAAATATAAGGGTGTTTTACAATCATATAAGGGCCTTCTGTAGTGGATACAATAACTATACGTTGATGTGTTCCTACCGGGAAACTGCTGGGACAAATAAGATTTCCTACATTCTCCACTAAAATAAGATCAAGAGAAGAAAGATCCAAAGCATCCAGTCCATTTCGAACCAGATTTGCATCTAAGTGACATCCTCCATCAGTATTAATCTGCAAAACATTAGCACCTCTGTCTTTGATTCTGTCTGCATCAATAGTGGTAGTTAAATCTCCGGCAATGACTGCAATCCGATACTTATTATTCAGACTGGCAACTAATTGTTGAATAATAGTAGTTTTACCGGAACCAATGGACCCTAAAATATCTATTGCCTGTATTCTATAGTTATTTAATATTTCTAAATTCTTTTCAGCTAATTCAGAATTTTTACTGTACAGATTTTTGTTTAATTTTATTTCAAAACTCTTGCCATCTTCAGTAAATAATTTTTCCATGTATTTTCCCCTTTATATTCAAATTTAATTTTCATTTTTCTTTTAATTCTCTAATAAATATCTGAAAATATAATAAATAAAAACTAAAAGCAAGTAAAAACACCAATAAGAGATAAAACTTCTTGGATTAATAAAAAAAAGTCCATATTTTTTATAAAAATATTAATGTAAAGGAAATATCTATTGAAACTTATATTATTTGATATTGACGGCACCCTTATTAATACTGGTGGCGCAGGTTCAGAGTCAATGCGGATTGCATTTGAACAGATCTGGGGCATACCAGATGGTTTTAAGAATATTTTCATGATGGGAAAAACGGATTCAACCATCTTACGGGAAGTATTAAAAAATAACAACCTTACCTGGGATGAAGATAACGTCAATACATTCCTGAAATATTATTTCCAGACTTTAAAACAAGAAATTAAAAAAGATCGTAGCGGAAAAAGAATCTGTCCGGGTATTATTCCACTTTTAGAATCATTATATTCCAGAACAGATTTTAGTATTTCCCTGCTTACTGGTAATTTTAAGGAATCTGCTTTTATCAAACTCAATCACTTTAATATTGACCATTATTTTCAGGACGGTGCTTTTTGTAACGATACAGAAAACCGAGAAGAAATGGTGCCTATAATAAAAAAAAGAACTGAAAGAAAAGAAAAAATAACAATTCATAATAATGATATCTTTGTTATAGGCGATACTCCCAGCGATATCAACTCTGCCCGAAAAAATGGAGTTCATGCTGTGGGTGTCACTACCGGTGTCCACACATATAAAGATTTACAAGCACATAATCCTGATCATCTTTTTACTAATTTGAGTGATACTGCCAGTGTGCTGCAGATTTTGAGAGGATAGTGTACAAAAGGAAAAAGGATAAAGGATAAAGGAAAAAGGATAAAAGATAAAAGGGACCGGGTGTCGTACTGAAAAAAGTTTACAGTTTTTTTAAGTCTTTGAGTCGTAGGGGCATAGAGTCTTAGAGTCAGCTTGATACTTTATATTGACCGCAGACCGCTGACCGCCTTTTATAAAATAATATTAATTTTTTTCTCAAGCTTTTCTGTTTAAACATTATACTTTTCAATTCTGACAATGTATCGGAGTAACGGTGTATCGGAGTATCGGAGAATAAATGATTTGTTGTCTTTTATAATCGCTGATCACTAGCTTCCAACCCCCTAACTTCTTCTATAGTTCTCAAATTCTAAAGTTCTCACGTTCTCAAGTTCTGTATATTTCTGATCCCAATACCTTATACCTCATAACATATACCCAATACCTCATCTCCTTTTTCCATTTTCCTTCCCTCCATTCTCCTTCATTTTACTGTTTCCTGAATATCCTTCCCAGCCGGACTGAAAAACGGGAAAAAGGAGTTTGGGAAAAACTTTTCTCAAATTCTTCGTCTTCTGACATGGCCTCAGTTTCTCGTTTAAACGCCTTTTCTATCACATACCTCACAGGATTAACAGCCATGGCCACCAGTTGCCTGGTCTTATCTCTGGTTAATTTCCTTACTTCTTTTGAAATACGCTCCAGCAAATCTCCGGTAATAATCTGAGTTAATGATATTACTGTCTTATAATTTGGATAAAGTTCTCGGTTGGATTTTATATATACTTTTGTACAATACTTTTCCGTGATTAAAGCAATACGGGTCAACAGAGCTGCATTGACCAGCCCGTCTGCAACTGACCCTAAAATGCGGGAGCTAAAGGTGATCCCCTTTACACTTTCACCAAAAAGTTTGGAAAGAATTTCATCGACCGCATACTCAATTCCTTCAGAACCGCCAATGATCATGGACCAGTATACCATTCGTGCTATTCTCCACAAATCACGGTTGCTGACCCGGCCGTGATAAAGCAGAAAATACTCTTTAACCATATGAACACTGGAAGATACAATCAAAACAGCATCTAAAAATCCATTTTGTGCAATTGCTGTACTGTAAAAAACCTTGGTGACATAGCTCTTACGAATCCTCTTCATCTCAGGTTGAAGATAACTGATAACAGTATTGTATCCGGATTCATCCTTTGGTATTGAATCATAATCAAAATCTGTTTTTTTCAGATAGGAATTTTTAGAAAAATATTTCATCCGGGCCTGAATAAGTTTATCGACTTTATCGGGATCAGTGGTGGGCCGGAGTCTGGCAGGCATGCCGATAATCCTGAAAAGAGGCAGAATAATAAAGTACCCAATGACAAGCCCCAGAATAACCAATACTCCATATCCGGCAACAGGATGGAAAGAACGGGAGTAGTGGTACAACATGATAAACTCTTTGACTATGAAATACAACAGAAACAGAGATAAAAAGAATACTATTTTTTTGATCATTTTCATGCTGAGCACTCAGTATTTTACATTAATACTTCTATACTTCTGATAACTTAAAATAAAGAAAAAAGAATTAATTAGCAACGAACTAAACGAACTGATCAGAAATTGAAGCCACAGATCCACACAGATTGAACACAGAAAAACATTATTTATATCCGTGAGAATCAGTGTAAATCTGTGGCTAAAAAAATATTAGAAATAATTGTTAATTATTCTTAGTTGGTTTTGTCCACTATTATCCTTATTCTTTATTTTTTAGTCTTTGTGTCCTCGATTCTTAGAATCTTTGAGTACATTCTTCTTTTTCCTCATTTCTCTTAAAACACCCACCTGAATCCTCTCCTTCGATAAACTCAGGACAGGCTCTCAAGGGAGGACTTACTCTGCAATTATTCTCCCCTTGAGGGGAGATGTCCGCCAAAGGCGGACAGAGGGGTGGGTCTTGTCCTGAAATAGGTTTACAACTAAAACAACAGTTTTTACTCTTTTCTCTATATCTTATTTGTTTTTAAATAATCCTTTACATAATTAAAGTTTAATTTAAAACAGTAACAATTTGTCATCCTGAGGAACGAAGTGACGAAGGATCTCACGCTACTAAGGGATTAGTAAAGAATCAGATCTAGCTGGAAATGAATGGCATTTTAAGAATCGTACTTTTCCAGCAAAAAACCATCATACCTTTTTATTCAGAGGCGTGAGATTCTTCGCTCGCTTTGCTCGCTCAGGATAACGTCTTCGCTCCCTCCGGTCGCTCAGAATGACATTTCGGAACGTCTGGTCTGGTAAACTGTAAACTTTTTTCAGGACGAAACCGTGTTCCTTATACCTTATTCCTTATACCTCAAATCAGTATCCTCCCATCCTCCTTTTTCCTTATCTTTACGATCATTCCAGCAACACCATCTTCTTGATATCAACAAAATTCGCCATCTGAATTTTGTAAATATAAATACCGGAAGACAATCTGGATGCATCGACTTTTACTTCATACTCACCGGTCTGATAAAATTTATCAGTCACCGTGGTGATTTCCTGTCCCCTGATATTATAAATCTTCAGTATTACCTGACAGGCTTTCTGTACTCCAAATTTTATGGTTGTGACCGGATTAAAAGGGTTGGGATAATTCTGGGTGAGAAAGAATTCCTGCGGTATTTGAGAATCCAAGATCTGTTTAACTGATGTCTTCATACTGTTGGAAAATTCAGAGGTATTACCTGCTGTATCAGTTGCTGTGGCTGTGATCTTCGGACCGGTAAGACTGCCGGAATAGGTCCAGTTTCCGGAACCGTCAGCATAGGTATACCCTTCAAAAAATCCGCCCTGATCTGAGGTGTCAGAAAATACTTCTACTAATGCATCCGGAGCTGCTGTTCCGGTTAACGGATCCATTCCGGTTATTACCGGAGCAGCAATACCTGCATTGGCACTGTCTATAAGACTAATACCCCCTAAAGTATTACCGGATATTGAATTCTGAATGACAGTGATTTTTTGTACATCGGTTCCGGACAAAAGTACACCCCATCCGATATTATTCCATATTTTATTTCCCGGTCCGATAGTATCAGACACTGCTTTCGCAATATAGAAACCACCACCACTATTGGGAAGAGCAGATATACCATCCGCCCCAACACCAATATAATTATTATACATAAGGTTACCACCCAGAGATTTATACACATATACACCGTAACTATTTGCACAAACTACATTATTCCTTATCACATTGTTCATACCGGAAACATATATGCCCAATGATTCATTTCCCAGAGAGAAAGTTCCGCTAGTATCAGTTCCGCAATAATTATTCTGTATAATATTATGAGCAGTTGAATCATCCCGCAAGTAGATTCCATAACTACCATTACCAGCTACTATATTACGGTCTTCATTATCAGGTCTTCCGATAATATTATAGGAAGCATCCCCTGAAATATATATCCCATTACTCTTATTGGGTATAGTATCCTGCCCTGTATAATCCAGACCTACCCAATTTCCAATAACAGTATTTGAGTCCGTTTCAGTATCATATATAAAGATACCGTTCGAATTATTGCCGCTTATAATATTACTCTTACCAATTATATTGTGACTGGTTTTATAAGACAGCTGGATACCACTATAGCCATTCCCAACTCCCACGACTCCACTGGAATCAACCCCAATATAATTACCTAAAATATGATTATGAGTGGTATTCTCAGAATAGATACGAATACCCTCTCGTTCATTACCGGAGATACAGTTTCTTTCCGTATAGGCATTGCCTCCTATAGTATTATTACTGGCTCCCGCTTTAATTTCAATCCCCCGGTATCCATTGCCCAGATCAGTGACACCGTCACTGCCCAGTCCGATAAAATTACCCATTACTTTATTATAATCAGTCCCCTCATCTTCGATATTTACTCCATTAAAGTGATTTCCGGAAATAATATTTCGTTCCCGCACAGAACTGCCGCCAATTCTATTATAGGTAGAACCATAGCCTATTTCTATACCACCGCTCCCGTTTTCCAGAGCTTTATCTCCGGAAGCAGAAAGACCAATAATATTTCCTATTACCACATTGCTGTCTGCACCATGGATATAAATTCCGTTTCCGTAGTTTCCTGAAACAACATTCATACTGTCCGGACCTGCACCTCCGATCCTGTTTCGGTCAGAATCGTATAAAATTTGTATTCCTATGCCGTTCCGCAAGGTATCATTGCCTGTCGGTGTTGTACCGATATAATTACTGTAAATATGATTATACACAGCTTCATCCCTGTCCAGTCTCAGACCATTTCCTGAAAATCCGGATACCACCAGTCCGCATATTTCGTTATGGGAAGAACTGATCTCCAAACCGTGACAGTATTCTGTGATTTCGCTACCGTCCAGTAGAATCTCCGGGCCCTCTGTATTAGTGTCCCTCTGATTATCTTTTTGAGATACTCCATAAATAATAGTTCCACCGCCGGTCAATTCCGGCAGTGCTGTCTGAGGAGCTATACGCCATACAGTTCCATCGAAATTTTCATCACTTTCCGGGATATTGAACCAGATGGTATCAGACTGAACAGTAGAGTTACTCTGGTTGATAGCCCGGCGCAGGGATCCCTGTCCGGTATCAGCTGTTGTGGTTACGACAATATCTTCAAGAAGCCAGGCACCGGAGAATTCAGAGGTATTTCCGGCCGTATCAGTTGCTGTGGCTGTTACATAGGACCCGGAAGGTGTACCCTCCCAGATAAAATTGCCGGTTTCATCAGCTTCTGCAGAACCTAAAAAATCCTTGCCTTCATCATCCGGACCGGAAAAAATCTCTACGGTCGACAAAGCCGGTGCAGTTCCGGAAACATTTCCATTGACCTGAATCACCGGTTTATCAATATTCTGGTTAGACTCAGATTCAAGATTAATACCCATCTCTTTATTACTAAAAATTGAATTCCTGGTTATAGTATTACCAATTGTATTACTATTACGCACGATAACACCTTCTTTATAATTAAAAGCAATCACATTAAAAGGACCTACCCGGTTATCACTGGCTCCGCTTCCGATATAAATGCCTTCTGCACCATTCGAAAGGTCTTTTTCTTCCTGAGTATCAGTGCCAATAAAATTCCCGGAAATCATATTATACACTGAAGAAGATCCTGTGAGTACGATTCCCTTATATTTATTATTGACAATTATATTTCTATGATCCATATCCTCTCCCCCAATTGAATTACAAGAAGAATTATATAAATATATACCACTAGCTCCATTACCTCCCAGGGTATCAATGTCTATAGTAGTACCGACTATATTGCCAAACACCTCATTACTGTCCGCACTATAAAAATAAATTCCATACCCTTCATTACCTGAAATTATATTACCTTCCGTCTCCGCAACCCCTCCTATTAAGTTGTGATTTGATGATATATTGATTCCAGAATTATTCGAAATAGTATCATCACCAGCAGCATTAAGTCCGATATAATTACCCTGAATTTTGTTGTAGTTGGTTGCCTCACCACTAATATATATACCATTACGTTTATTTCCGGAAATGATATTCTTCTCAAATTCATCCGCTCCCCCGATCTGGTTATTCTGGGCTCCAGCGTAAATAAAAATACCATCACCTTCATTCGCCACTCTCCTGATTCCGGTAACATCTAATCCAATATAATTATTAACAACGGTATTGCTATCTCCGGTAATTACGATTCCGTCATCATGATTACCGGAAATCAGATTTCTGCTTCCTGGTTCATATCCACCAATAAGCGTATGAGAAACTTCCTGAGACAGATAAATACCGTCTCCATTACCCAAGGTATCATCTCCGGTTGAGGTGGTTCCTATATAGTTACTGCTGATTAGATTGTTACGAGCATTACTTGTACCAATATAGATTCCTGAACCGTTAAAACCATTAATGACCAATCCGGTGATAATATTTTCTGAACTGTAAATATTAAAACCGTTTGTATATTCTTCCACATCCCTCCCATTCAGAACAATTTCAGGTCCTGCTTCATTAACATCCCCCTGATTATTTGTTTGAGTAAAACCATCAATAACTACTCCTTCATCTAAAGAAGGTAGTTGAGATTGGGGACGGATTATCCATACTGTCCCATTAAAACCCTCATCACTGGTTGGAATATTGAAATGAATGGAATCCTGACCACTGCTCTGATTTGCTAATTCAATTGCACTTCGTAATGATCCTTCCCCTGTATCAGCAGTAGTAGTTACGATAATATTGCCAAGCAGAACAGGCTGGGAGAATTCCGAGGTGTTGCCGGAAGCATCTGTAGCAGTAGCAGTTACCCAGGGTCCCTGGGGTGAATCCGGCCAGTAAAAATTACCCGACCCATCCGCTCTTACCGAATCCTCGAATATCTTACCTTCATCATCAGGTCCTGAGAAAATCTCCACCAGAGTATTGGGAACAGCTGTACCGGATACTGAACTGATGGAAGTGATTTCAGGCGGTTCTAACTCAGTATTTCCTCCATTTGTGTTGTTGATGCCCACATAACCATTACTGTGGATGCTATTGTGTGTTATGGTATTTCCTGTACTTTCTTCTCCCCATATATCCACTCCATGCCATTCATTAAAGGCAATGATGTTATAAGGTCCAATCCGGTTACTCTTTGGTCCTCCGCCAATGGAAACTCCATCATTTCCATTTTTCAAGGGCAGCTCACCGGTCACGTCTGTTCCGATCAGATTATTAATTATTTTATTATTTTCTGTATTTTCTCCATAGAGACAAATTCCTGCATTATCATTCCCTGAAATAAGATTCCCCTTTCCTTCTCCCTCCCCCCCAATCATATTCCCTTTCGATCCATACATTACCCCAATTCCATAATTCTCATTGGGTACAGGGGATGTTCCGGATACATCAGTGCCGATATAATTGCCCCAGATATAATTGGAGTCTGTTGAAACTCCGTATATCTTAATGCCGTCTTGTTTGTTACCTGATATGATATTACGCATTTCCGCCAGATTACCCCCGATTATGTTTTTTGATGCTTTACCTTCAATTCTTACTCCGTCACTCTTATTCCCCCAGCTCATATTACCTTCAGGATCAGGACCAATTATATTTCCTATAACAGTATTACTTTCTGTCCCTTCATCCTCAATTTCAATACCATTTCCATCATTTCCGGAAATGATATTTCCAGGTCCAACTTGATTATACTGAGCACCATCCAGTAACCAAATTCCTCTGCCATTTCCGATTGTATCAGTCCCTGCTGCATTGATACCAATATAATTTCCCTTAATAATATTATTATTTGTACTGTCACCAGTTATTTCTATTCCCGAATATTCATGTCCGCAGATGACATTTCTCTCACCTGCATTACTTCCCCCGATCATAGTATGCTGAACCTTATTAAAAATATATATTCCCATTCTCTGAGAATTCATCCGTACTGTTCCGCTGACATCTGTCCCTATATAGTTTCCTACAATAATCGTACTGTCAGAACCAGAACTTGATATACTTATACCACAACTTTTATTTCCGGAAATAACATTACCAGGTCCTATGGTATTACTCATACATCCATGGCTCATTTCAATACCACAAATCTTATTAGATAATGTATCTTCTCCGGTACGATTCAGACCAATAATATTTCCTATAATTTCATTATAATGAGAATCCCTGACTGTAATACCATGATGAATGTTGCCGGATATCAGGTTTCCCCGTCCCATTTCTCCTATAGAATTAAAAGCAGAGCCAACACCCAGAAAAATTCCATAATCCTGGGCTTGATACCTTTTCTCACCTTTGTAATCAGTACTTAAAAAACATCCTATTACCAGATTATAAGTCCCATAAATACTTATCTGACTTGAATTGAAGCGATTTATTACTAGATGGCTGATGGTGTTATAAGATCCTGATATGCTTATGCCGCTAAATGAACCTACATTACCACCATTAATAACAATCTCCGGCCCCTTATCATTGGGATCACCTCCTATAAATGCAGCCTGGGTGGTACCGTCAATAAATGTACTATCACTATCCATATAAGGTAACGGACTTTCCGGCTTAATCTCCCAGATGCCAGCTTCTGAATCATATCCTTCTACCCCTTCAGGAATCTGGAATACAATCGTATCCGCTCCAGTATGGGAATCAGCATCTTCCATAGCCTGCCGGAGTGAACCGACTCCGGAATCATCTGTATTGGTTACTATAAAGGTATCCGCTTGTAGAATTCCCGTTATGGAAAAAAATAAAACAACCACTGCAATAAAAACTAATTTCTTCTTTTCCATTTCTCTCTCCTTTTTTATGAATAAGCAATCATCAATTTTTTTATCATTGCATTGTTTTCGGTATCACCTTCGGCATTGATATCATCAACAAAATCAATCATTTTATAAAGTCAAGTAGAGGATTAGTAAAAACAAATAACCCAGATCAGCCTGTTTATCCTGTCTACTAATTACCAAGACAGGAATTAGGGATATAAATTAAAAAGAATACCTTAATGTTTTAAAATTTTTATTTTTCGAATCAATATGTCCGGTTTGGAAATAATTGAATTATGTGCACCATTTCAATATAAATAAAAAATAGTCACCCCGTCTTTAAATGTCAAGAAAAATTTAGATTTTTAAAAGGAAATCATAGGCAACCAAGAAGAATCATTGACTATGATCGCCGTGGGACTATGCCCCATTCTTTTATCATCCAGTACATCTTTATCCTTAGCAGATAACTATTGGGCTTCTGCTCAATAAAAAACACAAGCATCGAACGCAAAAGTCCGAGAGTACCATATACAAAATTATTCCGGCAGACAGGGACTGCTTCTAGCCGTTAATGTATACATGCGCCCGGCACTTCCAAAGTGCCGACACATTTGAGAAGGCAATATCATGGTAGTACAGCCAGACTTCAAAGAACTCTTAGAATTATTAAACGCTCACAAAGTTAAGTATATAGGTTTAAATGAGTTTATCAACAATAAACGCACCACAGGTAGAAAAAAAGATTTGTCAGATTTAGAAGCACTTGGTGAGGACTGATCCCAGATCTCAAAGGTTTTCAAAACCTTTGAGATCTTTAAAAATTCAACTCCCTTTCCCCTATCATCCCCGAGTGTTTCAGTCGGGGATCCACACTGCAACCTTCACTCCTGGATACCTCTCCACGTACGAATCTGGGACAATAAATAAGCTTTGCCATTTTCAAAAACCAGACTTTAATATATTTAAGAACACTGATTAACGATATGTGATTTGAAAAGTTAAAAACACGAACAGAAAATCATTTATCAGATCTGTAGATAAAATAGATCAAAAATCAAAAATCGTTAATCCTTGTTCTGAGATCAAAAAAGGGATGTCATCCCCGAATGTCTCAGTCGGGGATCCACCCTGCAACCACCACCCCTGGATTCCCGATACGCTTGTACCCGCATGTATCTGGCGGGTAAACATTCGGGAATGACATGTCTGTAGGTTCCATGATCGTTCTGGGCTTTCTGCTGTATACATAACCAGTCCCATTTCCTCTCCCTTGAGGGAGAGGACTAAGGAGAGGGTGTAAAAATCCATTACCCCGGCAGTCAGGGACTGCCTCTAACCGGTGTGTACTAAAATGTGCCCGGCACTTCCAAGGTGTCGAACATATGTATAAAATCCAAAATCTTCCGACACCTGATATGCAATATTTATTATAAAGTTATCAAATTACCTTGTATTTTTAAATAGTAAATAGAAAATTTACCTTGTAAAATTAAAAGCACAATTAAAATCAATGATTAATTACCAAAAAATTTGTAGAATAATAAAAACAACCACATCAAAACCATTAATAACCAGAAAAGTCAAGCAAGTTGGTAAAACCTCTGATGGCCCTCGATATTCATCGTGGGCCTCTCTTTAGGGGAGGGATATCCATCCCGTTGGGCGGGTAGGGAATTATTTTACCGGCTTTACTTCGGATATTCGCTTCAGTCACCCTTTAATACGTTTCAAAGCTATTTTTCCTTAACGTCTCCTGAAATAACCGCATCCTTACCATTGAATCAGTTCCCGGCAGTTGTGTGCTTCCAATCCCCAGGTTCCAGAACGTATCCTTTCCCTGCAGGATTGTAATGTCTGCAGTGCAGTTTTTCATTCTTTAGATCAGTAATGTGCTCTGTAGATGCATTCCTGATTCAGAATTATAACCCCTGGCCACCCCTCGGGATACACATCCCTCCCCGTTATGCACCCGGGATGGATATCCCGGGCGATCAGACCGTCGTAGATCAAAAATAGATCAAAAATCATAAATCGTTAATCCTTGTTCTGAGATCAAAAAAGGGATGTCATCCCCGAATGTCTTTGTCGGGGATCCATCCTTCACCCTCCTCCCCTGGATTCCCGATACGCTTGTACCCGCATGTATCTGGCGGGTAAACATTCGGGAATGACAGAATCGGTATAACTATAAAACCCCGGGTGTCTGTTTCTCAAGACCCCGGGTGTTTAGCCCAAAAACCTCCCGAAGGTTCCAAACCTTCGGGAGGTTAATTAATCTGAGAATCAGCCACAGATCTTCACAGATCTGCATGGATAAAATATTTTAATCCGTGTAAATCCGTGTGCATCCGTGGCTAAAAGAAACACCCTGACAGGGTCATGACCCTGTCAGGGTGAACATAAGATCTACTGTTTTCCTCCTCACAATAAATTATATAGAATTAATCTTGATTTATTTACCAACTTGATGTATATTTGTGATTAATAAATACATAAGTTCAACCATGAAATTTATATTTTTAAAAAATATATATTTGCCGGATCTTATCAGCATGGTCTGTAACTCAGTTCCTTCTGAACCTGAGATTAATCCGCTGGTGCGACTCTGTATACGACTCAGCCTGGGATATCTCAGACTCAAAGAACATTCAGGCTACCACATCCGGGAACATAATTTTGCTACTGATCAGGAACTGGAAGATCTTGCAGCAGACTCAGTTGCTGATTTGTTCAGACGATCTTCTACCGGCCATTATATCCGTTTACAACAATATTTTACTCCCAGACTAAATAACTGTCAGACCAATGAAGATTGTTTCTTATTGCTTCGGAAGCTGGTCATGAGCCGTACAGATCAGGCACTGTTCCGGATTTTCCGAAACCGGGATCCGGAAGGGGCTAAACTGATCAGGAGCATTAAACTGGCAGTGGATAAAAATCCTGATATGGAATTAAAAGAAACAGTCAGGGGAACTGTTCTCATCTACTGTTCTCTGAATACATCACCTGAAGCAGATCGGTTGCCGGATTATTTTGAACAGGCAGGCTTATTTGCTGAAATAAAGAATTTGTTCAAACCCAAAGATACTGTCCCGGAACTTTTGCAAAAAATTGGGGGGATTCTAGGGGGATTTTCTTATTCCTGGAGTGGAATTGCTTTACGAGATGTAGTCCATTTAATCCGAACTTTTCGTCAGCCTTTTAAACATAACAGATCATCTATTACCTATCCTGAAGCAGAATTGTTACTTCAAAAAAAAGATTTACAAGAAAACATCAAAAGTATTCTTTCAGAACTGTATCTGAAAATTGAGCAGGATTATGTTCGTAAACAAAAAATAACAGCAAAAAACGCTACAGCCATAAAGAATGCACTGCATTTAATAGCAGAAGATATGCTGGACGGAGGTGTTGACCGAAGCAATTTTGAATATATTCAACACGTACTTCCTGATATCAGTAAACATCAATATCATTCAGAGCTCCGCACCCGGTTTGAGTATGTGGTCAAACTGCTGAAAAAAAATCTAAAATCTCTTCTTTTTTCTGATTCATGAAGGAGTGTAACTATTATATCATGAAGAAAGAAACAATATTGAGGTTATAGTGTGAAATCGTGTGAATCAACAGAATATCTGGAAAAATATGTACTGGGATTGCTGAATGCTGAGGCCAGCAAACAAGTGGGATCCCATATAGCTAAATGTACTGAATGCAGAAAAAAAGTAAAAACTATTAAACAGTATTATGAAGAAGTACAGAGTGTTTCAGATCTGGATATTGACACATGTCTTTCTCAAGTAAACCAAAAAATGCAGGTATACACATTACATGACATCCCTCTGTATCCTATAAAAACAGCAAAAAAATCGAATACCACCTATCTCTTAGCAGCTGATGATCAGCCCTGCAGACATGTTACCGTTCAAAGTTATACCAATGAAAATGAAGATTTGCTTGCCCGCATCCTGCAGGACAATCAAACCGGCGAGGTGACGCTTTTTCTGATCTCAGAAACAGAAGATCCCTGGGAAGAAGCCATACTTGAAATCGAAGACAGCAACAAAACTTTTGTACTCCAAAAAGACGGTAAGGTCATATTAAGTGATATCGATATAGATGAACTTATCTATAAAACCCTCTATCTGAAATCCCCTAAAGCTGTTTTTGATCTGACACCCATGGAGGAGCTAAAAGAAAAAGTGGTGTTGGAGGGGAAATTTCAAATAAAAAGCCAAAACTTTGATCAAATCCAAATTGAATTACATAACGAGCACAGTCAGGAACGGTATACTTTCCGGATCCAGAAAGTGAAAGGAATGACTGATTATCAGGCTGTTCAGGTGGTGGTGTCCCAGAAAAACGGAAATAAAGTTTCCAGTCCGGTTCATGAAGGTATTGCTGTTTTTGAAGATCTGAATCTGGAAAAAATTCTTAAAATCACCGTCTATTAACATTATATATGAATATAATCCAGATTGAAAAAGAAAGAAACCAGATTGCAGAACTGCTTACCAGTTCTGTCTCTCCGTCATACCGATTAAAAGTATTGGTGTCCTTTCTCCAAAAGTATAAAACCCAGGCAGGTATGGATAACATGCGGTCATTTTTCCTGGAGTTTTCCTCTCCCCTTTTTCAGCTTATAAATGAATCCACCCTCAAGTACTCAGATCCACTTTACCTGAATTCAGTGCTGGATATTCTGAATGTCTTTCCTGAACATCTTTCAAAAAAGTTCTCCCTGGAAAAATTAACACACTGTCAGAACCTGGTAAGAGAACAGCTCATCCAAACCTGGCTTATTGCAGGTGAATGGGAAAAAATATTTCCCTTTCTGGAAACCATCACTGAAGAAACTGTAGGGCCGGCAATTAAAAAACAGATTCGGGAGGAACTGTCAGGTATCACTGATCCTGTTGATCACATTCAGCAAATCTGCTTTATACTGAAAGAAAAAAAGGATAACAGTGCCCGTATTTTAGAAAAAATTGCTGATACCTGGGAACAGGATTTCAGGCAGACATATCCGGACCGCATGTATCTGCTGCTAGCTGAAAAAAACGGTCTGCAAGGATTTACAAGTGACCATGCCCTGCTCCTGCCCGTTCACCTGAGTGTACGCATGCGACCCCGGGATAATGAAGAAGACATTATCAAATTTAACAATGATCTGGTTGCCTCCCAGGGCCCTGTTTATCACAGTATAGCTGACTGTATTACTTCTGTGCGGCTGTATGCTGCCCATAATCTGCCTGCCTCGGTTACCCGCTCCTATTTTACTTTCCAGTTCTCCATTCCTGAAAAAGGAGCTTTGTACACGGGTGATTCCTGGGGTGCTTCCCTGGCGCTTTTAGCGTACTGCGGACTGGTTAACACTTATTATAAGCAGCAAATTGCCGCTCTGCATGGCTCTGCTGTAATCACCGGAGCCCTGGACAGCCGCGGTCAGCTCAAACCAGTCACTGAAGACAGTCTTCCTGCCAAGATCAAAACTGCGTTTTTCTCACCGCTCAAGCGGCTGATTGTACCCATGCAGAATATGACCGCTGCTCTCGACTGTTTCAAAAAACTCCAGCAGGAATATCCCCACCGCCATCTTCAGCTGGAAAGTGCAGAGCACTTAGGACAGCTCCTTGATGATAAGAATCTGATCCAGATGAAACGACTGACTATGGCTCGTCAAATGGTAACGAGGGTGCGGAGACATCAAAAATCAATCAGTTGGGTATTATCGGGATTAGTTGTAATTCTTCTTTTCCTTATACTCATCACCAAAGGAGTGTTATGGAAGGATAATAATCCGGCAACAGTGGATATTGTGGGAGAGTATTTAGTAGTAAAAAATGTACAGGAGCAAGAACTCTGGCGTCATGATTTTGGTATTCCATTGACACGTTCGCATTATAAGGGAGTACATCAAAATACAATCATGAAGGACATCAATCAAGATGGAATAAATGAACTTGTCTGTGGGATCTATACAAATAATCATCCAGAAAAAAGCGGGCATTTAATTCTTTTTGATAAACAAGGAAATATTGTATGGGACCGTAAAACCGGTCAGGAAATGACATTTGGCAAAAAAAAATATTCGGATCATTATCGCATTGCCTTTGTTGATGCTGTGGATCTGAATAACAATGGACACAAGGAGATCATTTCACTTTCTCATCAATTTCCTGACTTTCCCTGCTGTTTAAATATATGGAATGAAAAAGGAGAAAAATTAGGAGAATATTGGCACGCCGGTCAGTTTGAACAAGTGAATTATATTGACATAGATGGTGACGGAGTAAAAGAACTATTTGCTCTAGGACAAAATAACGAATATTGCTGTGCAGTGTTGGCTGTTTTAGAACCTTTTGAAATGCAGGGTGCATCCCCTCAGACAGTAGGCAGTAAGTATTACACAGATACTGTTCCTCCAGGCAATGAATTGTATTACATCCGATTTCCTCAAAGTGACATTCATTTTTTATTAGGTGCCAATGACCAGTGCTACCAGATAATCGATGAAGGAGAAAGACTTCAATTAGCAATAGGCAATAGCCATGTAACTGAAACTCGAAGTAAATTTTGGAATATAAATATCTTATATTATTTTTTAGGCAGAGATTTAAGCTGTAAAGAAATTACTATTTCAAATCAATATAAATATAAAGTTTATCAATTAACTGGTAAGAAAATTGACGAACAATCCTTAAAAAACAGATTACAAAATCTTTTATATTATGATGGTGAAAAATGGGTGAATACCCCTACCAAAACCAAGAACTGGAGGGAAAAGTGAGATAATTGAAATTTACTCAGAAAATATACTTCACCTCCTAAACCCGAATTTTTTTTAACAAAATTCGGGTTTTTTTCTGCACCATATCTAAATGTAACTATAATAATATAATAAAGATATTTATTAATAAGAGGGCAAATTTTGTTAACTTTCACAAACTTTAAAAATTAGGAGGATTTCAAATGAAATTATTTAATGCTATTTTGATTAGTACTGTTTTATTAACACCTTATTTTATTTATTCCCAGACCAATCTTAGTGGTTCTTGGGATGCAGTACATTATTCTAATGAAAATGAAACCTATAAATATTCTACTTATCACTTAACACAATCTGGTAATTCTGTCACAGGCTACAGAGAGAATTCTAACGGATTTATAGATAATATTGACGGATCTGTCTCAGGAAATACATTCTCGTATCGCATCGATCATTCCAGTTATACATATGATTGGAACGGTGTATGTGCCGTTTCTGAAAATTTCGCCTCTGGTACTTATCTCACTAATGCCTCTCAGAATCCTGACGGTCTAGTTTATTTAGCAAAACAATCACAAACAAATATTAATAATACAAATAAAAATTTAATTAGTTTTAAATTATTAGGTAATTATCCAAATCCGTTTAATCCAGAAACAAAAATAGCTTATACTATAAATAAACACGGTAATGTCATATTGGAAATATATAATGTTAATGGTCGGCTTATCAGAACATTAGTTAATAGGTTACAAAAACCAGGGCAATACGAGATCCGATGGAATGGATTAAATGAGAATAACCAGACTGTTCCTTCGGGAATGTATATGTATAAATTAAGTCTAGATAATAAAATTTTAACTGGAAAAGCAATTTTATTAAAATAATTTAGCTACATTTTTTAATTTTTTTTCTGTATATTAAATAATGAATTATTTTTTATGAATGAACTAACTTTTTTTGCCCTCTTCTATGACGACCTGGGGCCTTCATCCCAGGTCGTCATAATAAAAGGGGCTGCGCCCCTTAATAATGAAGAAAGGATAGTGATCTGATATTAATCCTGATCATCCAAAAGTCGTGCCTCTCAGATCCGTAGATCAAAAATAAATCAACAATCAAAAATCGTTAATCCTTGTTCTGAGATCAAAAAAGGAATATCATCCCCGCATGTCTTTGTCGGGGATCCACCCACCTCCCATGGATTCCCGATAGAGACATTCGGGAATGACATGTCTGGAGGGTCAGTGATAATACCGAAGCTACACACCATTATACATAACTAGCACTATTTTCCTCTCACTTTAGAGCCCGGCCTGAGCACTTCGACTGATGGCCCTCGATATTCATCGTGGGCCTCTCTTTAGGGGAGGGATATCCATCCCGTTGGGCGGGTAGGGAATATTTGACTTTACTTCGGATATTCGCTTCAGTCACCCTTTAATACGTTTCAAAGCTATTTTCCCTTAACGTCTCCTGATATAACCACATCCTTACCATTGAATTAGTTTCCGGCAGTTGTCTGCTTTCAATCTCCAGGTTCCAGAACATATCCTTTCCCTGCAGGATTGTAATGTATTTAGTGCAGTTTTTCATTCTTTAGATCAGTAATGTGCTCTGTAGATACATTCCTGATTCAGCATTATAACCCCTGGCCACCCCTCGGGATACACATCCCTCCCCGTTATGCACCCGGGATGGATATCCCGGGCGATCAGACCGTCGTAGATCAAAAATAGATCAAAAATCTAAAATCGTTAATCCTTGTTCTGAGATCAAAATAGGAATTCATCCCCGAATGTTCGCTTCTCAGGACTCCGGGTGTCTAAAAATCTTTATATCAGCAACAGATCTTCACAGATCTGCATGGATAAAATATTTTAATCTGTGTTGATCCGTGTTTACCCCGTTGGATATTTTAAACAATTTCAAGATTTATATTTAGATATAACTTTATCCAACGGGGTGCATCAGTGGCTAAAATATTATTGCCCAACATGCATATACTGGCATCCAAAAATTCCGAATACTCTATTTCCAGTTAATCTCCGGCTTTTTATTATGCTCAGCACAATCCCGTAAAAATAAATTAATTAACTTCTGATACGGTATGTCAGTCTCAGCTGCCAATTTTTTAAAATATTCAATGGTTTCTTTTTCAAGCCGGATTGTGATTTGTTTTTTTAACTTTTTAGTATATGGATTTTTTACCGATTTGGAAAAATCATAATTATTTCTCATTTTTTCCACCATTTAAAATAATATAAAGATTCACTTTTTGTTGCTTTTCGAGCAGATATAATTCTGATAATTTCATCCTGCTTTTTATAACTATGAACCACTACAAGTAACCGTAAAGAACTGCTTAAGCCAAGTAATATGAAACGATCCTCAGAATCTGAATGTTCTGGATCATGAATCAAACGAGCTTTTTCATCATAAAAAACAGTTTTCGCCTCTTCAAACGAAACATTATGTTTCTTTTTATTTATACTGTTTTTGTGTGTATCCCATTGAAATGTAATGTGATCCATATATTTAATATAATTATATGAGCAATATAAGGCAAGTAAAAAATAATTATTTTTTAATTACTTTTTATAAAATCGAACCGGAGTTCTCTACCCCAGGTCGGAATAAAAAAAGGGGCTGTGCCCCTTAATGGTTCACCCAGACCTCAAAGGTTTTGAAAACCTTTGAGGTCTTTACAATTACAACCTCCTTTTCACCGTCATCCCCGAGTGTCTTTGTCGGGGATCCATCCCCCAACCACCACTCCTGGATTCCCGATACAAACATTCGGGAATGACAGAATACAAGGATGCAGGGTGGATGGGCTATCCGGCATCTGGAAATCTGCCGGAGGTTTTTTTGGTTACTTTTTTTTAAAAAAAAGTAACCTTACAGACCTTTTTGAGGAGTAATAGCGGTAACTTCAGAAAGGAATTTACTTGGAGTTTCAACCCCCAACTTCCACCCATGGATTCCCGCCTTCGCGAAAATGACATGACTGTAGGAACTACAAGACCCCGGGTGTCCGTAAGAAGCCACCCGAGGTTGTATACATCACTCTACCCCCCATGCCACTCAGGCAGGTCGACGTGTTCGGCGTCGAGATCGTGGCTGGTCTTCAGCAGTTCGATCCGGCCACGAGCCACCGTCAGCGGGCTCCGAAGGTCGTGGGAAACGACACTGGCGAAC